>JBEIQK010000082.1:0-13680 GCA_040376505.1 Alphaproteobacteria bacterium
CCCGGCCAGAGCAGCCACTTGACGCCGGTGCTGAACCAGGGCTTGGTGGGGTCGGCCGGCCCGGCCTCGATCCAGCCGGCCTCAATCCCCATCGGCGCCAGCCAGCCCCAGGTGAGGAGGCCGCCGATCGTCATCGAGATGGCGGCCCGCAGCCCGATGATGCCGCCGGTGGCGATCATCAGCAGACTCGGCTCCAAGGAGAAGGTGAGGTTGGCGAAGGTGTAGCCGCTGGCCACCTTTCCGCCGACCCCCAGGGTGCCAGGCAGCATCAGGTTGGCCGGGTGCCAGATCACGTTGGCCAGCTTGGAGAGCGCCCCGGCGAGGCCGCCGGCCAGCAGCATCTTCACGCGGGACATCGCCTCTTCGCCCTTGGCGTACATCTCCTTCAGGGTCTCGCCGGTGGCCACGCCGCCCGGAAAGGCGAGGCTGCTCTCCACCAGCAGGGTCTTTCGCACGGCGATGGCGCACATCACGCCCACGAGCCCCACCGAGAGCACCCAGATGGCGAGCTCCGGGTAGGAGAGCGTGCGTCCGGTCATCATCGTCAGGGCCGGGATCGGCGCCACGAGGCCGGCCGAGGAGATCGCTGCGCCCGCGCTGGCGCCGGTCTGGTTGATGTTGTTCTCCAGCACGCCGAAGGGACGCAGCTTGCCGATGCGGGTGAGCGCCTGCCACAGGCCGAAGGCCATCAGGGCGGCGGTCACGCTCATGTTCATGCCCCAGCCGATCTTGAGGCCGAGGTAGATGTTGCACAGCGAGAGCCCAGCCCCGAGCAGGGCGCCGGTGAGCACGGCGCGGAGCGTATAGCCGCGGTGCAGGGTCTCTTCAGGGCTGAGCGTGACGGGCGTAGACGACAAGGGCAGACCTCCGTTCGGAGCGGCATCCTACCGGATTCGGGGCCTCGCGGTAGGCCGGATGCGCGGTCGGGCGCGCAGGAATAGGGGGCCCGCCTGGAGGCGCCCGTGCTGCTCTGGCTCAACCTCGCCCTGGCCTCGTCTCTCCCTTGCCCCCCGGGCCAGGAGCCCGGCGCTTCCTGGCCCGAAGCCCTGATCACGAGCCGCCCGGCGGTGGTGGCCGAGCTGGATCAGCACCACTTCGCGCCGCCCGCGGCGCTGGCCGATCCGGCCCGCCTGGGCCTGCGCACCGACGCCTTGCTCATCGTTCACCGCGGCCGGATCGTCTACGAGCGCTACGGCAATGGCTATACCGCCGACACGGTGCACCTGTCGTGGTCTGTCGCCAAGAGCGTGATGGGCACCCTCGCGGGCGCGGCGGTGGCCCAGGGTCGGCTGAAGCTCGACGACTCGATCTGTGCGTATCTGGCGGTCGAACGGCCCAGCTCCTGTCGGATCAAGGTCGACGACGTGCTGGCCTTCGCCACCGGCTACCGCTGGCGGGAGGGCTACGAAAACAGCCCGCTCACCCACTCCACGGTGCTGGCGATGTTGTACGGTCAGGGCCGGGTCGACATGGCGGGCTTTGTAAGCGGGCTGGAGCTGGAGCACCCGCCGGGCAGCGCCTTTCGCTACTCCACCGGCGACGCGATGCTGCTCTCGGCGATCGTTCACGGCGCCCTCTCTCCCACCTGGGAGGACAGCTACCCCTGGGCCCTGCTCTTCGATCCGCTGGGGATGCGCTCGCCGGTCTTTGAGCGCGACGCGGCGGGAACCTACCTGGGGGGCTCGTACCTCTTCGCCACCCCCCGCGACTACGCGCGCCTGGGGCAGCTTTGGGAGCAGGATGGCTGCTGGGGCGGGCGCCGCCTGCTGCCCGAGGGCTGGATGGCCCGCTCCACCGCGGTGAGCGACGCCTACCGGGCGATGCCGCTGGCCCGCTCGCCGGGCGATGTGCAGGGGCGCCAGTTCTGGGTGAACCAGGCCGTGCCCGAGCACGGCGACACGGCCCTGCCCTGGCCCTCGGCGCCGGCCGACGCCTTCGCCGCCGAAGGGCACTGGGGCCAGTTTGTCACCGTGATCCCCAGCCGCGATCTGGTGGTGGTGCGCACCGCCGATGATCGCGATGGCAGCTACAACCACGACGTCACGCTGCGCCAGGCCCTGGCGCTGGTGGAGGGGCTGTGATCCTGCTTCTTCTGTCTCTGGCCTGCGCAAAGCAGGAGCTGCCCCGCTACGAGGCGGGCATCCTCACCCTGGCCACGGCCTTTCGGGCCAAACAGACCTGCTCCTGCCTCTTTGTGATGGGTCGCGACGAGGCCTTCTGCACCGAGTGGACCCGTGTCGACCCCGACGTGGCCCGCACCTCCGTCGACTGGGAGGGCAAGCGGGTGACGGCGCGGGCCCTGGGCCTGTCGCCGACCTCGGCGCACTATGTCGACGCCCGCACGGGCTGTGTGTTGGAGTAGGGCCGATGCGCATCCGCCTGACCCACGCTGGGCCCATCCTCGACGCGGAGGCCGACCTGTCGATATTGCGCTGAAGTCCAGCGACAGGCGTGGCGCCGCCGAACAGATCGACAATGCCGGCCTGCTGCTTCAGTCCCTGCGGGAGGCCACCCTCTGGCAGGCCAACCTGCCTCGTTCCTTGTTTCGCTGGCGCAGCCTCATCCTTGCCCGCAAGGCGCCCCGGGGAGGCCTCCACAAGTCCGACGCCCTTGGCTGGCGCGCTCGCCCTTGGCCCCGCCGCCTGCCCGCTCTCGGCCCTCCTCACCTGAGCCCCGGCAGGTTGGCCGACGCGGCGTTAAGCCGGCGCCCCCGCTCGGAGCCCCCCATGACCGATCTTGCCCACGAGGCCGCCCGCCGGCGTACCTTCGCCATCATCTCGCACCCGGACGCGGGCAAGACCACGCTCACCGAGAAGCTGCTGCTCTATTCGGGGGCCATCCACCTCGCCGGCAGCGTGCGCAGCCGAAAAGCCAGCCGCCACGCCGTCTCGGACTGGATGAAGATGGAGCAGGAGCGCGGCATCTCGATCACGAGCTCCGTGCTGCAGTTCGGCTACCGCGGAAACGCGCTCAACCTGCTCGACACGCCCGGCCACGCCGACTTCTCCGAAGACACCTACCGCACGCTCGCGGCCGTGGACTCGGCCATCATGCTGATCGACCAAACCAAGGGCGTGGAGGCCCGCACCCGGCGCCTCTTCGAGGTCTGCCGCATGCGCAAGCTGCCGGTGGCCACCTTCATGAACAAGCTCGACCGCCCCGGCATGGACCCCTTGGCCCTGCTCGACGAGGTCAGCAAGACGCTCAACCTGAAGGTGGTGCCGCTCAACTGGCCGGTGGGCAATGGCAGCGACTTCTGCGGCGTGGTCGACATCCACACGCGGATGGTCACGCTCTACCGCGGCGGCAACCACGGCCAGGAGATCGTGGAGTCCACCCTCGTCCACCTCGACGCCTGCATCGAGCTGATCGGCGAGCGGCTCTACAACGAGGTCAACGAGCAATTGGAGCTGCTCAGCATCGCCGGCGACCCCTGGTCGATCGAGGGCTTCTTGAAGGGCGAGGTGAGCCCGGTCTTCTGGGGCTCGGCGGCCACCAACTTTGGCGTGGAGCCGCTGCTCACCTTCATGGCCGAGCACGCCGCCGCTCCGGCCTCGCGCATCGCCCACGACGAGAAGGGCCAGGACGTGCTGGTCGAGCCCGGCGAGGAGGGCTTCTCCAGCTTCGTGTTCAAGATCCAGGCCAACATGAACCCCAAGCACCGCGACCGCGTGGCCTTCCTGCGCGTGGTGAGCGGGCACTTCACCCAGGGGATGGACGCCACCATCGGCCACACCGGCGAGATCCTGCGCATGGCCAAGCCCCACAGCTTTCTGGCCGCCGAGCGCAGCATCGTCGAGGAGGCCTTTCCAGGCGACATCATCGGCCTGTATGACCCCGGCAAGCTGCGCATCGGCGACACCCTGGCCTTGGGGCGGGTCCTGCGCTTTCAGGGCATCCCCCGCTTTGCGCCGGAGTACTTCTCGCGGGTGGTGCTCAAGGACCCCCTGCGCAGAAAGCAGCTCGACACCGGCCTGCACCAGCTCAGCCAGGAGGGCGTCATCCAGCTCTTCTACCGGCCCGAGTTGGGCAAGCAGGACCCCTGGCTCGGCGCGGTCGGTCAGCTCCAGTTCGAGGTCTTGAAAGAGCGGCTGCTCACCGAGTACAGCACCAAGTGCGAGCTGCACAGCCTGCCCTACCGCTACGCCCGCTGGATCGGCGGCAAGCCCGAGGCCCTCACCTGGCTGCAGAGCCGCCGCGACTATGTGATCGTGCAGGACCGAAACGACAACATGGTGGTCTTGTCGGAGGGGGAGTGGCCGCTCACCTACGCGATGCGCAACGCCCCGGGGCTGGAGCTCTTCGACGTCGAGCCGCTCTGAGCACCAGCCCCTCGCCTCTGTCTGACGCTACTCGACGGCGGCCGGCCAGAAGAGCACGGTGCCCTGGAGCGCGGTCGGATCGGTGGCCTCGGTGATCTTCACCCCGTAGTCCGAGATGGAGTAGAGGTTGCCCTCGATGAAGACGCTGCGGCGCACGGTGGCGTACCAGTAGGACTCGGCGCAGAGCTCGGCGGAGGCGGGCTCCTCGGCCACATCCCCCGAGTCCGGGGCCCCCACATCGCCGCCGTCGGAGACGGCGGTGTCTTCGGCGCCGTAGTAGTCACCGTTGTACAGACAGTCGGAGAGGCCGACGAGGTCGGCGTGATCGACCTGGCCCAGGTCATTGATACCGCTGCTGTCCACCTCCATCACCTGCACGCCCGAGAAGTGGCTGTACACACCGGTGCTCTCGTCGTAGCTGTCGCTGTAGACGGGCACGGCCATCACGCCATTGTGCAGGGTGAAGGCGTGGGGGTCCCACAGCGCCTCGCTGTAGCTCCAGTCGCTGGTGGTCGCGAGGCTGAATTTCTGCTGCAGCGTGGGGTTGGCGAAGTCGCTGATGTCGAAGAGGCTGACGGCGAAGCCGGTGATGGTGCCGTCTTCGGTGCCGTCCATGCCGATGCCCAGGATGTGGGTGTCGTCGATGGGGTGCAGGTAGGCGCTGTAGCCGGGGATGTGCAGCTCACCCACCACGGTGGGGTTGGTCGGGTCGGAGAGGTCGAGCGTGAACAGAGGGTCGGTCTGCTGGAAGGTGACGACATAGCCCTTGTCGCCCATCATGCGCACCGCGTAGATTGACTCGGTGGGGGCGATGCCGCGCACCGAGCCGACCTCCACGAGGTCTTCGCCCTCCACACCCAGCACGGTGACGAGGTTTCCGGGCTCGCTCTTGGCGGCGGCGGTGCGGGCGGTGGAGGTGCCGACCTCCTTGGGCTCATCGGCTGGCGCGGCGTCTTCGTCGGAGGAGACCACCACTTCGCCGACCTCATCGCTCGTGTCGCCGGGATCGGTGCTGGCCACGCGCAGGTAGCCATTGTGCATGCTCATGCTGTACTGGCCGAGGATCCAGCCGTCGATGGCCCCCGAGGCGACGTAAACCGGCGCGCCAGCGGAGAGATCGAAGTGGTGGAGCTGGGTCTCCACCGCCTCGCCGCTCCACCACCAGCTCCAGGAGGCCTGGGCGATGGTCAAGCTGTCTTCGTTGGCGTAGACGGTCCACCCCTCGCCGAGCACGCCCTCGCCGCCGATCTCGCCGCCGTCGACCGAGAGGTCGAGGTGCAAGGCCGCCAGGGTGGAGGGGTAGGAGAGGTTCTCGGTGCGGTACAGATCGGTGCAGGCGAGGGGCGAGGTGGAGTCGACCTCCTCACCCGGGGCGTGGTCCTTCATCTGGAGGATGAGGTCGGTGGCGTCGGTGTCGGCCAGGGCCAGGGCCACGCGGGGGCGGATCAGGTCGCGGGCCCGCTCCTTGGCGGCCTCGCGCTCGGCCTCGGTGGCATCCCAGTAGTTTTCGGGGTTGGGCAGCTCGCTCTCCAGGCCCTCCAGGGTGCTCCACAGGGAGTCCGGCAGCGCGCCGTAGCTGTTCTGCACCAGGTACAGATCGCTGCCGATCAGGCGACTGGAGGTCAGCCAGCCCGACAGGTCGATCTCGCGCAGGATCTCGGGGTTGGCCCGATCGGTGACGTCGACGATGGAGACACGGCTGGTGCCGTAGGCGAAGGGGCCCTCTCCGCCATCATAGACCTGGGAGAAGACGACGGCGCGGTCATTGTGCAGGTAGAGGCCAGTGGCCCAGCCCCCCAGCGGCAGGTGGGCGACCACGGCGGCCTCGCTGGCCGGCCAGGCGTCGACGATGGTGAGCTCGTCCATCTGGGCGATGTACAGATACTCGCCGTCGGTCTTCACGATGTCGGCCTCGTCGACGCCGGCCTCCTGCACATTGGTGCTGGAGTAGTCCGAGGGGGCGCCGTCGCCGCCGCGGTCGCTGCCCGCCGAGTCGCTGGTGGCGCCGCCTTCCATGGCGACGTCGACGCCGTAGTAGCCGTCGTACATCGCCGAGACGAGCATCTCGACCTGGGCCTCGACGATGTGGTCCTTCAGCTCGGCGCAGGAGGAGAAGCGCTCCAGGTGGGCGTCGCGGGGAGCGGGGCGCCCCTTGGGTTCATCGTTTTTGCAGGCGGCCAGGGTGACAGCGGACAAGCCAAGAAGCAGGGACAGGCGGGACATCGGACCTCCAAGGGACAGGAGCGGCGGCGGGTCAGCCGAGTGAGCTGACCTTATGCAACCCTTGTGCCAGGGTTTGAAGATAGCGCCCGATCGGCCTCTTCAACGGGGCCGGCCTCCAGAGGCGGACGGAGATCGCGACAAAGCTGTCGCTTCACACTTCTACACAAGAGAGACATCAACCCGAAACGGGCGGCGCTGAGGCTACCCCTGGCCGGCGAGCGCTGGCCTTCGGAGCAAGCACCCATGAGCGAGACCCCCAATCCCACCCCCTCCGCCACCGAACCCTCCACCCCCGGTCGCCGCTGTCGCGGCGGGCGCCGGCATGGCCGCGGGCGGCGCTTCCTCTTCTTTGGCGCCCTGTTGGCCCTGATCGGCGGCCTTGTCGCCATCCCGGCCTTCGCCCGCGGCGGCGGCTGCCCCCACGGCGGCGAGGGCCACGCGCTGGGCTTCATGACCGAGCGCGCCCTTGACAAGATCGACGCCACCGAGGCCCAGCGCGAAGAGATCGGCGCCCTGGTCGAAGAGGCCGGCCCCCAGGTCGAGGCCCTGCGCGAGGAGGGCCGCGGCCTCAAGCGCGAGCTGGTAGCCACCCTGCTCGCCGACACCCCCGACCCCACCCAGGTCGAGGCGATCCGCCAGCGCGGCATGGACCTCGCCGATCGGGGCAGCGCACAGATCCTCGGCTTGCTGAGCGAGGGCCTCGCGCAGCTCGATGGCGATCAGCGGGCCCAATTGCGGACCTGGGCCGAGCGCCACGACGGCCACGATCGGTAAGGCCGACAAGCGCGTTATCGGGGGCCTCGTTAGAGCGCGCGCCGTTTTGCGGGGTCCCCCTGAAGCGCGCCCTCCTCATCCTGCTGCTCTTCCTCGTCGGCTTCGTCGTGACGCTGGGCGTCATCGGCTGGCCGCACTGGGAGCGGATCCGCGAAGAGGCGGTCACCACCACCGAGGCCCACCTCCGCTACGAGGTGGCCCACCCGGGGTGGAGCTTCCCCGCCCGGGTCTGGTCGGCGCCGGCCGAGCTCGATCAGCCCAAAGAGCGCGTGATCGCCGAGGCCAAGGCCCGCGGCTACCTCGAGCGCTGCCCACCCGCGGCGGCGGGGGAATTCTGCACGAAGTCGGGGGAGATCCTGCTGCGCGGCGGCATCTTCCCCGAGGGCCGCCAGCCGCCGGGCAACCAGGGCTGGAGCCGCCCGCCGGCCTTGGAGCCGATCCTGCTCGGCTGGATGGTGGGCCCCGACGGCGAGCTGCGCGAGCACCTGCCCCTCTCCGAAGCGCCGGCCCACCTGCTCGCCGCCCTGCTCACCGCCGAAGATCAGGAGTTCTACGAGCACTCCGGCGTGAACCTGCGTGGCCTTGCCCGGGCGGCCTATGTGAACCTGCGGGGCGAGGGGCTCAAGCAGGGGGCCAGCACGCTGACGATGCAGCTGTGGCGCAACCTCTCGGGCGACAAGGAGCGCACCTGGCAGCGCAAGGTGCGCGAAGGCCTCTCGGCGGTCGCGATCGACCACGATCTGGGCAAAGACGCCATCCTGCAGATGTACCTCGACGCCCCGTACCTCGGGCAGGCCGGCTCCTTCTCGGTCTGCGGCTTCGAGGCGGCGGCGCAGTATTACTGGGGCATCTCGGCCCGCAGCCTGAGCCTGTCGCAGGCGGCCACCCTGGCCTCGATCCTGCCCGCCCCCGGCCGCTACGGCCCCGACCGCAACCCCGAAGAGGCCCGCGCCCGCCGCGATCGCACCCTGCGCAGCATGGCCAAACGCGGGTGGGATGCCGCCGCGGTGGAGGCCGCCCTGGCCGAGCCGGTGGAGGCCAGCCCCCACGAGCTGCCCGAGCCGCGCCACCCGGCCTATCTGCAGGCCACCCGCTCCTGGCTCGAAGCCAACGTGCCGCCCGAGACCCTCTATGGCGCCGGGCTGCAGATCTTCACCGCGATGAGCGTGGCGCTTCAGGCCCAGACCGAGACCCTGCTGCCCGATCGCCTGCGCTACCTGGAGCGCGCGGTGGGCCGCAACGGCAAAGACCCGCTCGAAGCCTCGGCCACCCTGCTCGACAGCCGCACGGGCCTGCTGGTGGCGGTCTACGGGGGCACGATCACCAGCGCCACGGACTTCTCGCGGGCCACCCAGGCCAAGCGGCAGGCCGGCTCTTCGATGAAGCCGCTGGTCTACGCCCTCGCCTTCAGCCAGCTCACCCCCGACGGCAAGCAGCGCTTCTTGAGCTCCCACGCCGTGCCCAATGCCCCCCGGGAATTCAAGGGCACCAACGGCTGGCGGCCGCGCAACGTCGGCGGCGACTACTCCTCCACCGCGGCCCTCGCCCAGGGCCTCGCCTGGAGCCAGAACATCGCCACGGCCTCGCTCCTCGAAGAGGTGGGCGGGCCGCAGAAGCTGATCGACTTCGCCACCCGCATCGGCATCGACCCCCGGGCCTGGCCCGCCGAGATGGGCCTCGCGCTGGGCCAGGGCGAGGCCACCACCCTGGAGATGTCGCGCTTCGTGGCCACCTTGATGCGCGGCGGCAAGCTGGCCAGCGGCCGGCCGGTGACCCTGGCCTGGGACCCGGCCGGCGTGGTGCGCATCGCGCCGGTCACCGAGGGCGAGGCGATCCTCACCCCCGAGGCCGCCGCGCTCACCCGCGACCTGATGCGCCTCGTCATCGAGGTCGGCACCGGCGGCGGCTCGCGCGGGGCCGGCGGCTTTCCCGGCTACGACGGGCCGGCGGCCGGCAAGACCGGCACCACCGACCTGGAGCGGGACCTCTGGTTCATCGGCGGCACCCCCTTCTACAGCGGCGCCGTCTGGCTCGGCTACGATCAGCCCCGCCGCATCGGCGCCAGCGCCAGCGACCTCACGGCGCCGCTCTGGGGCTGGTGGATGCGGGCCATGCACGAGAAGCTGCCCCGCGACGAGCTGCCTGGCCTGAAGCTCGACCACAAGGGTGTGTGCACCGTGAGCGGCAAGCGGCCCAATGCCTCCTGCCGGGTGATCAGCGCCCCCTTCGTCAAGGGCACCGGCCCCGAGGGCGGCTGCGGCATCGAGCACCCGCCGCCCGATCCCGAGGCCGAGCCCCGGGAGAACATGTGGAAGCGCAAGGCCCGCGAGGCCGAAGAGCGCGCCGCCCTGGAGGCGGGCGGGGCGCCGCCGGCGGAGCCTTAGGCGGCCTTGCGGGGGCGCTGCTCGGCGGGGGCGGGGCTGGGGACGATGCTGTCGACGATGTCCTCGGCGATGTCGGCCTGGGCATGGCGGGTGGAGAGCAGCACGCCGGCGGTGATCAGCGCCAACAGGGCGCCCGCGGCGCTCGCCGAGAGCGAGCCCATGAGAAAGCCCCCCACCGTACCCAGCACGGCCAGGATGACGGCGAAGCCGATCCACGCATAGGTGTCGGCCGCCTCGGTGTGCTTCGAGTTCCAATTCATGATCAACCTCCAAAAAGCCCGTCGGGCATCACGAGGGTTGAATCGGCAGCGGCCTGCCGAAGGATGAGCCCCCCCGTGGTACGATTCCTTCCGCTCCACAGGACCTCATGAGCCCCCAACGACGCGCGCTGTTCAGCCTCGGCCCCGTGCTCCTGCTGCTCCTCACCGGCGAGGTGGGCGCTCGGCTCGTCGGTGCCCCGGTCTGCGAGCCGATCGTGCCCTCGGCCACGGGCTGGGACACGATGTTGGGGGATCCCCGCTACCTGTGGAAGTTGGAGCCCAACCGGCGGATGGACTCTCCCGACGGCGCTGTGACGCAGATCAACGCCATCGGCCTGCGCACCCGCCTGCTGCCCACCGACCCCAAGAAGCCCGGCGAGAAGCGCATCCTCGTCACGGGAGACTCCAGCGTGTACGGATGGGGCCAGCCCGACGGCCTCACCTACGCCGAGCAGCTCGAGGCCGAGCTCAACGCCAACTTCACCGGCGTGACCTTCTCGGTGATCAACCTTGGCGTGCCCGGCTACTCCACCGTGCAGACCCTGCGCCTGCTCGAAGACATCGGCTGGGCCTACCAGCCCGACCTGCTGGTGGTGCACAACATCTTCTCGGACTGCAACATCGACTCCTTTCAGGACGAGGTCGCGCTCCAGCTCACCGATCCCGATCGCACCGCCTTCCGTTGGGCCTTGCACCGCTCGCGGCTCTACTGTTCGGTCTACATGCCATGGGCCCGCGCCCAGGGCTCGGCCAACCAGGCCACCAACCGCGTGCTCCAGCCCGGAAACCCCGTCGGCGCCAACGCCGGCGCGGCCTTGGAGGTCATCGATCAGGTCATCGACCTCTCCCGGGTGCCGCTCTCCGACTACCTCGACAATCTGTCTACGATCCAGGCCGAGGCCAAGGCCCGCGGGGCGACGATGGTGGTGGCCCCCCTCGCCCAGGAGTGGGATGTGGGCATCTGGAACGCGCCGATGACCCCGCCCACCGAGGGGCAGGTGCTGCCCTGGTACCCCTACCGCGAGGCCCAGGCCGAGTGGGCGGCGGAGGCGGGGGTGCCGCGCATCTACCTGCCCGAGGTCTTCGCCAAAGCCCCGGTCGACAAGACCGAGCTCTTCATCGACAACATGCACCCCAGC
The DNA here is from genome assembly GCA_040376505.1 of Alphaproteobacteria bacterium. GTDB lineage: Bacteria > Myxococcota_A > UBA796 > UBA796 > UBA2385 > JBEIQK01. The sequence continues at coordinate 11,103 of JBEIQK010000082.1, forward strand.
GTCACCGGCGCCAGCATCATGGCCCATGAGGTGGTGCAGCTCTTGCGCGCCCAGCCGGCGCTCCTGGATCTGGAGGCCACCGCTGTGGCCGGCGCGCCGCCCTGGCGGCCCAAAGAGAGCCCCTACCGGCGTCGCGGGAGCGGCCACGGGGGCGGGCGGCAGGGCGGTCCGCCGCCGGGGCAGGGCCAGGGCCCCTCCCATGGCGCGACGCCGCCCCAGGGTCCGCCCCTGCAGCCGGCCGGGGGGCCCCGCTGACGGCCCATCTCCGGGTGGGGCTGGTCTACCTGGCCTTTGCGGTCTTCCTGACGCTGCCGGTGATCGGCCAGTTGGGATCGGCCTTGTTGGGGGATCCGCGCATCGATGTGTGGAACCACGCCTGGGGCTACTGGTTCGTGGCCGACGCCCTGTCGAAGGGCCGGCTGCCCTATGACACGCCCCTGGTCGGCGGCCCCGATGGCGGCCTGCTCTACTTCATCGACACGCCCGGCGCGCTGGTGGGCCTGCCCCTCACCCTGCTCTTTGGGCCGGCGGCGGCCTACAACCTCGTGCTGATCGGCCGAATCGCGCTGGCGGGCTTCGCGGCCCACCAGCTCGCCGCCGAGCTCGGCGCCGCCCCGCGCAGCCGCTGGGTGGCCGGCCTCGCCTACGCCAGCAGCCCCTTTCTGCTCTGCGAGCTGCGCAACGGCATCTCCGAGGTCTGCGCCACCCAGTGGCTGGTGGTGGTCCTCTGGGCGGCCAGCCGGGTCGCCCGCCGGGGCAGCCTGGGCGACTGGCTCTGCCTGGGCCTCGCCCAGGGCCTCTGCAGCCTCGTCACCTTCTACTATGGGCTGATCTCCGGCCTCCTCGCGGGACTGTTCATCCTGGGGATGGCGATTGCGCAGCGCCGGCTGCCGCACCCGGGGCGCCTCCTCGCCGGGGTGGGCCTCGCCCTGGCGATGGTGCTGCCGCACTGGCTGATCTTTCGTCAGTCGCTGGCCGACCCTCGGGCGCTGATCTTTCGGGCGCCCGAGCTGAACAGCGCGCTGATGGCGCACAACGCCGTCGATCCGCGCATCTTTGTGATGCCAGGCTCCTTTCAGTCGGTCGACCTCGCCGCGGTCTATGGCGAGCCCTTCCTGCACACGGGCTACCTGCGCGCCTCGCTGCTCGCGCTGGCCGGGCTGGCCCTCTGGCGGCGGCCGGCCCTGCGGCCCTGGGGGCTGCTCTTCGCCGTGGCGCTGGTGCTGGGGCTGGGGCCCTACCTCTGGTGGAATGGGGAATGGCTCACCGTCGGCGGCATGCAGCTCTCGCTGCCCTTTGAGTGGATCCGCCGCCTGATGCCCGAGGTGGCGATCACCCATCCCCTGCGCTTTGCCCTCGGCGCCCACGCCATCGGGGCGGCCCTGGCGGCGGTGGGGCTGGAGTGCCTTTGGGGCGCGGTCGCCGAGAGAGGGCAGCGCGCCATGGTCGTTGGGGCCTCGGCCCTGCTTGTGGGGGAGAGCCTCTTCGCCTCGGCCGCGGTCTGGCCCCTGCCGACCAGCCCGGCCGAGGTGCCGGAATTTTATGCGGCGCCGGGGGAGGGGATGGTGCTGGATCTGCCGGTGGAACTGGGCACCAGCATGGAGACGAGCCGCTATTTCTGGTACCAGACTGTTCACGGTCGGCCGATCCCCTACACGCCCGACGTGCGCCTGGGCAGCGCCCGCGATCGACTGACCTTTGACGCCTTCCACGATCCGCGCCGCGGCGGCTCGGGCGAGGTGCCACGCGCGCCATCGGGGGCCGTGCGCGACCACATCGCCCAGACCTACAGCCTGATCGTCGTCCACGGCGAGCTGGAGGCCCGGGCGGGTCTGTCCACCTCCTATGTCGACGCCCTCACCCAGGCCTTTGGGCCCCCCGAGCGGGTGGGCGACGACGCCATCTGGCGCCTGCCGGCCACCCGGTAGGGGCTCAGGCGCCGGGCTTCAGGGCCACGCGGTCGCCTTCGCGCAGGGCGCGGCCCTGGGCCACGAGGCGGTCGACGCCGAGCTCCAGGCGGGCCCGCAGGCGGGCGCCCACGGCCCCGAGGCCCAGGTGGCGGCTGAGCTCGCGCAGCAGATCGGCCTGGGGCGCCGAGAGCAGGCCGCGCAGCACCACCAGGGCGCCGGCCGCCAGCTCTTCTTCGGCGATGTCGTCGGGATCGCGCACCTCGCCGTCTTCGGCCGGGCCGCGGGCCAGGGTGAGCCCGTCGGGGTCCTGATCCAAGGTCCAGTAGAATTCGCCCCGGCGGGTGCCCTGGCGGCTCTGCTCGGCGGCCTCGACGGCGTCGAGCACGCGGCGACGCACCTTCTCGGTGAGGCGCTTGTGGCCCCAGGCGCTGGCCACCCGGCGGGAGAGCTCGGTGAGGGAGATCGGCGCCTCGACGGCGGCCACCTGGCCCACCTGCTCGACGAGGATGCGCAGGGCGCGTGGCTCGAAGAAGGTGTCTTTGTCGGCGCGCTCGGCCAGGGCGGCCCGCTGCCAGGCCGGCGCCCGGGGGAGGGCCGGGGCGGGGGCAGCGGCCGGCGCGGCGGACTCCAGGGGGGCCTCGGCGGGCGGAGGCGGCGGCGGGAGGGCG
>JBEIQK010000357.1:0-6418 GCA_040376505.1 Alphaproteobacteria bacterium
AAAGCGGGGCTGCAGCGAGTACATGGCGGGCACCCACGCAAGGTCCCCAAACGCGAGCATGAAGCCGAAGCCATCCATCACAATGTCCATCGTGGTGAGGATGGACGCCTCGCTCCACAACGCGTCGCACACGTACAGCGTTTGCAGGGCCACCGCCACCGCCATCGCGGGCGACGGCAACGCGCCGTCCCCCCGCGCGGCCCGCGCCTCCACTTCCGACCGGGGGGGCCTGGGGGGCCGTGAAGACATGACGACCCGTCAGCAGCAGGAGGTCCGCGGGGTTAAGCGGGCACGCCTCCACGGCCACGACCACGCCGGCCTCCGGGCAGGGGCGCGGGCTGGTCGCGGACAGCCGCGGTATCGGCGGGGTTGCCGGCGGGGCCAGTGTAGAAGAGGCGTCGCATGCGGGGGGCTCCTCTCGACGGGCGTAGCGGGAGACCGGGTAGGCGGCGAGGGCGGTGAGGCGACCGGTCTCCTGGCACATGTCGGTGACCCGGGCGCCGAAGTACAGATTGTCGCCGTCCACCTGGACGTGCCCACACCGATGCAGCCGATCTCCGTCACGTCCTCGCCCACCTCCCAGGCGCTGCTGGCGCAGCCGGCCTGCACGAAGACGGTGGCCAGATCCTCCAACAGGGGGGTCCAGACGTTGGTGGTGAAGCCAAAGTCTCCCTCGGTCGCGCCCGCGACGGCGGCGGCGCCGCACAGGGTGAAGGGCCCCTCGATGGCAGAACGGAACAGTCCGCAGGTGCAGGCGGGGTTTCCATAGAGGGTGAAGTCGAGGGACCACCGGGTCTCGGTCAGCGAAAAGGCGCGGGTCAGGTAGCTCGTTCCGCGATTTCCGTCGTCATGGGCCTCGCAGGGGAGAGATAAGATGAACGCTGTCGGCTGGAGCTCACCTCGGCAGGCTACATCGCGGCCACCGACGCGTGCATGGGGTTGGCACCGGTCTGCATCCCTTCAGAAGCCTTGATCCGGGCTGATTCTGGGGAAGAGGCTCTCCGGCCTCGCGTGCATGGTCTGTTACGCCCCCTGGACCTCGACGTGTTACTCGTGATCGGGTGGTACTCGTGCGCGCAGCAGACCGGCGATCACCCGCGAGGTCGCTGGGGCTCCGAGCACCACCGCCCGTAGCCGAATGGATTGTCCACACGCGGGACAGGCCCACCCATCTACGGCGACCACCCGCAGGAGCAATTCGGCCCATCCGAGGGCTTCCGGCTGACCTGCGGGCCATCGCCTTTCACGAGCGTCAACGCCGCGCGGGCGGCTCGGCCCGCCTCCGTTCATGTGAACACTCTCGGCACGACCTCCTTCCGCCAAACGGCGTCGCCGGCGAGCAGGACTGCATCGATCACCTGGGCTGGTGAGCCGCCGGATCTTCCCGATGGGCAAAGTCCTCGGCCACCTGCCGGGTGAGGTCGAGGAGAAGCTGAATCCGCGGATGTAGCCGATCTTCGACATCGTCGAATTTCCGGATGGGAGGGACGGCGAAGGAGGAAGTGCGCGGCCGCCGCCACAAAGAGCTCATCGACCTCGGCATCGTTCAGATCGAACCGCTCACCGACATCCGCGGTCGTTCGATCCCGTCGCAGGACAGGATCGTCGACGAGGCCCAGAACCTCAGTCCCCTCGAGGTCAAGACCATCCGCTCGCGCGCAGGTGAGGGCACCAAGATCGTGCTCACCGGCCACCCCTACCAGACCCGCAACGTCCTCACGCACGTCGTCAACCGCTTCCGCGCCGAGAAGATCGCGGCCCACGTCGTGCTCCCGCGCGGCGAGCGCTCCGAGCTTGCCGATGTGGCCGCGAACGTCCCCTCACCCATCACGGTTCTTCGGCGCGAGCCGAAGCGCGGTCAGCACCGAGCACCCACCTCGTCAGAGCCGCCCTCTGACGAGGTTCTTCTTTGTTCGAGGCCAGACTCAATGCGTCCGAGTCGTGGCGGGCAGCCCAAACCGCTGGCGCTGCTCTTCATGATCGTCGCGCCACGCCTGGTTGCACATCCAGTCGAAGGCGCTGGGCAACAGGTCGCGCTGCAGGCGCTGCAGCAGCGCGCGCGCCGGGGCGTCCGCCTCTGCTGTGGTCTTTAACGGCGCGCCATGGCTCATCAGGTCGAACAGAGCCCACGCGTGCCCCGACCACAGGACCGCCTCGGGCACCTCGGGTGGCGCCACGCCCTCACGCAAGGCGCGCAGCACAGCCGGTCGATCCGCCGCGTTCATGGCGACGCTCCAATCGAGGGTGGTCGCCGGTGGTTCGTGCACCACGGGCACCACGCCCGCGCTGGGCTGCAGCGCAGCCCCCACCTTCTTCTCGGCGGCCACGACGGCCTTGCGCAGCACCTTCTCCACCTCGGACCGGTCCCTCGCGACCGCGAAGGACACCCAGGCTTTCTTGCCATCGAGCGTCCCCCGCAGCGTCATCACCGTGGTCCCGAGGTGCGTGACCCAGGCGTACCCATCGTCCTTGACGACAGACACGCCGGGGGCCCACGCCACAACGCTCAGGAGTTTCAGCTTCGCGGGGACGAAGAAGGAGCGGTGGTTTACCAGATTGTCGATGACGAGACCCAGCAGCTCTGGCCGATCGCGGGCGATGGCGTAGGCGATGCCCGATGCCTCCTGCAGGGGCTCGAGCCCGGTGCCGTAGGCTCCCGTGTGGGCCTGCTCCGCGAGGCGCGCGGCGATGACGGTCTCTTCGCCGTAGCAGAAGTTCTCGGACTGCGCGAGCGCGTCCTCGAGCCGGCCGCCGTAGGTCGTTGCCAGCCTCAGGTCGAACAAGCGCTGATTCGCCACCGCTCCAGAGCCGAACCAAAACACAGGACCGGCCGCTTTGCTGGTGCGGCCCGAAGGAACGTCGCGCAGCGCCTCCTCGAGGGCCTTTTGCTCGCTGGGGGACGGGCTCGCGACCCATCGTTCAACGCGGGCGATGAGGTCGGCGCTCACGGAGCGGTCGCGGAGCGGCTGCAAGGTGCTTGCGTGCAGTGTCGTCGGCATGACCTACGCATACCCCCAGGGTGCCGACCCTCGCAACTCGGACGACGGCGTATTGATGCGGGGGCTGGATAGGATGAACGCGTTCGGCGGGTGTTCAATTTGGCAGGCTCCACGGCGGCGACCGACGTGTGCGGGGGGTTGGCACCGATCTGCAGCCCCTTCGGAAGCCTCGATCCGGGCTGAATCTGGGGAAATGGCGAGGTTCTTACTCTCCGGCCCCGCGTGCATATTGTGCTACCACCCGGTCTGGAGGACCCGGACCTCGACGTGGTGCTCGTGATCGGGAGGTACTTGTGCGCTCAGCAGACCGGCGATCCCCCGCGAGGTTGCTGGGGCTCCGAGCACCACCGCCCGTAGCCGCATCGTTTGTCCACACCGGGCGGGGGTCGCCGGCGACCAGACCCACCCATCCACGGCGAACACCCGCCGAAGCAAGTAGCCACGGTCTGTAAGACCATCCAAATGGCTCCGGCTGACCTGCCTCCGCTTTGCGACGGCGGCCGTAGCACTTCACGAGCTTCAACGCCGCGCGGCAGCGCCCAGAGCAGACCGTCCACCTCCGTGCGGCCGTAGCGCATCTGCGTGAGCTACTGGTACACCGACGAGCGCAGCGCCATCAGCGCGTCGCGGTTCGGCACCCGCAGCGTCACCTGCCAGGCCTCGCCATCCGAGGAGACCGCCACCGGGCTGAGGTAGCCGCTGTGAACCAGCAGCGGAACGACATCCTCGGCGCGGTCCTCGCGGAGCAGGATGTTGTCGCCAAAGGAGGCGGGAAGGGTCTCCCCCTCCATCCAGCGCACGAGGTCGCGCTGAACGGCGGGCCGCCCATCGAGGGCCAGTCGGCTCCGCCAGCGTCGAAGGCGCTGAACACAGAGGCCGGGTCGCCGGGCGAAGGCGGTGAGGCCCAAGCCGCTTCGCGAGAACGCATCCAGGACGAGCGCCGCGTCCTCTTCTGTCCACCGTTTGGGTGTTTGTTGAAATGTGGGTAACCTGGAGATCTCCATCGTTGGTGAGGGGAACTAGCCCTTCATCGAGGAGCTCGTGGCTGGGGTTCAGGCGGAGCTTACACTCGTGGCGAGCCAGCTCGATCGCGAGCCGCGGTAGTCCCTCCCGCACGATCGCGCGAAGCTGCGCATCGCCTGTACCCCGGCCCGGCCCGCAGTGTGGAACCCGAGCCGGACGGCCTGAAGGTATGGCAGGGGCGCGGGCGGGCGAGCGGTTGGCGCTTTAGACCCGGCCCATGTCCGGATCCACCCCCGCTCTCCCTGTTCCTCCTGCTCCGTCGCCGGCGCCTCGACCCCCACCGGAGAGGCGGCGCGCGGGGCTCGCGGAGGTCACCCGCGTGCTGGGTCACGCCCGCACCGCGATGAGCATGGTCTATCGCCTCGATTCAATGCTGTTGATCACGCTCATCGTGGGGGTGGGGCTCGACTCGGTGGGCCTCATCGCCATCAGCTGGGTGGGCAAAAATATCATCGACAGCATCACCCAGGCCGCGGTGGGCGGCGAGCTCTGGACCCGCGCCCGGCCGGCCCTCGGATGGGTGGGTCTCGAGCTCGCGCTCGTGGCTGCCCGGGCCCTCGTGGGTCAGGCGACCTCTTACGCGCAGCTCATCCTCCGCTCGAAGCTCGGCATTCATGTAAACCTGCTCATCCTCGACAAGGCCGCGAGGGTCGCCTATGCGCGTTTTGAAGACCCTGTCTTCATGAATTCGATGACCCAGGCCCGCCGCGAGGCCAGCGCCCGGCCCCTCGATCTCGTGAATCAGGTGCTCTCCTTCACGAAGAGCGTCCTCACGCTCCTCGGCTTCGGGGCGCTCCTCTGGTCACTCGGGGCCTGGGCCATCGTGGTGCTCGTGCTCACCGCGCTCCCCCCCTTCTGGGCGGAGGCCCGTTTTGCGAGTGAGTCCTTCACCATGCAGCGGGCCCGTACGACACGGTACCGACAGAGCTTCTATCTGGAGTCTGTGCTCACCACCGAGAGCACGGTGAAAGAGGTCAAGCTCTTTCAGCTCGCCGGCTGGCTGCGGGTCCGATATCGCGACATCCTCCAGTCTTTCGCCAATGAAGAGGCCGCCCTCGCCCGCCGCCGCTCCTTCTCCGCCTTTACCCTCGGCTTGCTGGCCACGGCCGCACTTTATGGGACATACGGCTGGATCGTCGCCGAGACGGTCGCGGGCGCCATTACGCTCGGCGCCATGACCCTCTATATGGGCGTCTTTCGACAGGGGCAGGACACGCTGCGCACCGCCCTCTCTGCCGCATCCCGGGCCTGGGAGGACGATCTCTACATGACCAACCTGGACGAATTCCTCGCCGTCCCGGAAGAGGAGCCCGACGCCGCCGAGCCCCTCCTCTCCGGCGCCCCCGATGAGTCACCCCCCTCCCTCTCCCTCGAAAATGTGAGCTTTCGGTACCCTGGAAGCACACACGACACCCTGTCACATATCAACCTGCACATCGCCCCCGGCGAGACCATCGCGCTCGTGGGCAAGAATGGTGCGGGAAAGACCACGCTCATCAAGCTCCTGGTTGGCCTCTTTCGCCCGAGCTCGGGGAGCATCCGGGTCGATGGGGTCGATGTCTCCACCCTCTCGATGAGCGCGCTCCGCCGCAGGGTGGGGGTCATCTTTCAGGACTTCGCGCGGCTCCAGCTCTCCATGCGCGACAATGTGGGCCTCGGCTGGTTGCCCTCCCGGGAGGACGACGCGGCGATAGGGTCTGCCATCCACGATGGTGGCGCCGACGAGATCGTCGGGCGCCTCGCGAAGGGCCTGGAGACCCCGCTCGGAAAGGCCTTCGGGGGGGACGACCTCTCCGGCGGTCAGTGGCAGCGGGTGGCGCTGGCCCGGGCCTTCATGCGAAAGAGCCGTATCCTCGTGCTCGACGAGCCCACCGCCGCGATGGACGCCGAGGGAGAGCATGAGATCTTCCAGCGTTTCCGCGACTTGAAGAAAGACCGCACCGCCATCCTCATCACCCACCGCTTCGGCACCGTAAGGATGGCCGACCGTATCGTGGTGATCGACGGCGGGCGGATCGTGGAGGAGGGGAGCCACGAGGCGCTCATGGCGCTGGGTGGCCTTTATGCGCGGATGTTCTCCCTTCAGGCGGAAGGGCTGAAGGTGACGGTGGATTAGCCCTCGATCCAGATCTCCGCGTCATTCGCCGCGAGGCTGTGCGGCTCGTTGCTCGCCCCCTGCAACACCTCTTCCCCCGGCGGTGGCGCCACCTCCACCGCCGTATCGCTCAGGTTGATGAAGACGACGGCGCCGTCGGCCTCCCAGCGGAGCGGCACGGTGTCATCCCCTTGAGAGAGCGCGAAGACCGGACTGCCGCGGCAGGCTACACGGCGGCCACCGACTTGTGCAAGGGGTTGGCACCGGTCTGCAGCCCCTTCAGAGGCCTTGATCCCGGCTG
>JBEIQK010000197.1:0-9333 GCA_040376505.1 Alphaproteobacteria bacterium
CTGAGCAGGCCGCCTTTGACGCCAAAGACGCCGGCCGCGATCAGATCGTGCCGGCCAGCACCCACTCCGCCCTCGACGATGATCTCGGTTGATGCCGGCGCTGGTACGGTGATCTCCCAATTGCCCCCTTCTGCGCCGCCAACGGGGGCATTAGGGTGGTCCCCCTCCAGGGTCTCTCGTCGGTGATCGCCTTCTCCCTCGCCCTCGCACTGGCCGCGCCGCCGCCCTCCACGGTGGTGCTGCGCACGCCCGGCTTTGAGACCGCTGCGATGGTGCCGCTCCTCCAGGGCCTGTCGGCGGCCGGGCTGCCTACGCGGTTGGTGGCGGTGCCCGATCATCCCGCCGCCTCGGTGGCCGAGGCGATCGCCAGCCTCGCCGAGGCCCTCGGCGCCGTAGAGGGTCCGATCATCCTGGTGGGCCACGGGGTAGGCGGCACCCTGGCAGCGCGGGCAGTGGCCGCAGGCGCCCTCCCCGATGTTCAAGGCCTGGTGCTGATCGGCGCGCCCCTGCCCGGCCCCTGGTCAGAGCCCCCCCCTGCTCCCCTCCCCGAGGCCCTGCTCTTCGGCGAGCCGCTCCCCGCGATCCTCCCGTCGGCGCCTGCCTGGACCGCCCTGCTGCGGCCACAAGCCGGAGAAGCGCCCTTGGCTGCTTGGGGTCAACCCACCCTGGCGATCGTCGGTGAAGTCGACAACATCGGCCCTCCCGAGGCCGTGCGCCCTGGCCTGCCGCCCGGCGCCCGCTTCCTTCGCACCGGACGGCCCCGCCTGGACGGTGTAAGCCATGATCACGGCGATCTGCTGCGTGCAAGCGAGGTACCTCGTCTCACCGCCCGGTGGATCCTCCGCCAGGCCGCGCAGCGCCCCTCCCCGACGCCCAACCCCACGACACCCTGATCGGACATGCGAATCCTCCTCGTCGAAGACAATGAACCAAACCGCGACATGCTCTCGCGGCGCCTGCGGCGAAGAGGCCACACGGTGGCGGAGGCCGCCGACGGCCACAGCGGCGTGCGCATCGCCACCACCGAGGCCCTCGACATCATCCTGATGGATGTGGGGCTGCCCGACATCAGCGGCTATGAGGCCATCCGGCAGATCCGCGCCACGCCGGGCATCCCGCGCCTGCCGGTGATCATCCTCACCGCCTACGCCACCGACTTCGACCGCCAGCAGGCCTTCTGGTCGGGCGCCGACGAATTCCAGACCAAGCCGGTCGACCTTGAGGAGCTGTGCCGTGTCATGGACCAGCTTGTGGCTCGCGCTCCAGCGGGCGCCTGAATCCAGCGCCTGTCCCGGCGCGATCGAAATCAGCGTCCCCACCGCCGACGGCGCCGCGGTCCACCTCCACCACCACCCGGGGCCCGGCGCGCCGGTCCTGGTGGTGCATGGCCTGTCCTCCAACGGCCGCTCCTGGGACATCGCCCCCGACCGCAGCCTCGCCGATGCGCTCGTCCAGGCCGGCTACGACGCCTGGCTGCTCGATCTGCGCGGCCACGGGGCGGCCACCCACAGCCCCTCCGGCCAGCGCCAGCGCCGCGGCTGGAACCTCGATGATTACGGTCGCTACGACCTCGCCGCCGCCATCGACCACATCCGCACCGCCACCGGCCGGGCCCAGGTTGGCTACGTCGGCCACTCGATGGGCGGCATGGTGGCGGCGGTCTACCAGTCCTGGCATGGCGACGCGGCCCTCTCCGCGCTGGTGGTGGTGGGCTCGCCGATCGACTTTGGCGCCCCCAGCCCCGCCGAGCGCCTCGCCGGCCGGGCGATGCGGGCGAGCCGCCTCAATCCGGTGCTGCGCGGCGATCTGGCCACCGGCCTCTCGGCGCGCATCGGAAAGACGCCCCAGCGCCTCGAGGACTACATCTACGCGCCCGGCTCGATTGCACCTGCGCCCCGGGCGGCCCTGATGCGGCAGGCGGTCTCGCCGATGACCGAGGGCGAACTGGCCCACTTCGCCTTCATCCTGGAGCGCGGTCGGCTGGTGTCGGCCGACGGCACGCGCGACTATGTGGCCGATCTGGCCTCGCTCACCGTGCCGCTCACCGTCATCGCCGGGCGGGCCGACCGCATCGCCACCGCCGACCGGGTTCGCCCCTGGATCGAGGCCGCCGGCAGCGCCCAGGAGACCTACCGGGTCGCCGGCCGCGCCGCCGGGCTGGCTCATGACTACGGGCACGTCGATCTGATCGCCGGCGACGCCGTCGCAGCAGAGGTCTTCCCCTGGATCCTGGCCGGGCTGGGCCCGCCTTAGGGCTCGCCTGCCGCGGCCATCGCCGCCAGCTCCGCCGCCTTCTCCAGCCGACCCCGGGAGCGCTCCACCGGGTATTTCAGCTCGTTCTTGGCCACCTTGGCGGCGAAGGCCGCCGCGAGATCCACGCCAAGGCTGTCGGCGAGGTTGACGAGGTTCCAGGCCACGTCGGCCAGCTCTTCTTCGACGGCCTGACGGCGGCCCTCCACCGGCGGCTGAGGCCCCTCGTCGCGGCTCCAGAGGAAGAGATCGAGCAGCTCGCCGGCCTCCACGCTCAGGCACATGGCGAGGTTGCGCGGATTGTGGAACTGCCCCCATTCGCGGGCCTCGTTGAAGGCCCGCACGACCTCTTTGAGCTCTGCGAGGGTGGTGGTCTCGTCGCGCATCGTCGCTCCCGGGTCCGCCCCAGAAATGGCGCCACCGGGGCAATTGCGGGGCCCCCCCGAGGCGTGCTACCCAATGCGGGTTAACACTCCGACCCCGATTGACACCCCTTCGCCGCGCCCCTTCCCCGCGGCCCCCGGAGCCCTTCATGGCTCGCATCGTCCTTCCCGCCCTCCTCCTCGTCGTCGCCTGCGGCGGCAGCAAGATTCAGGGGCCCATCTACGAAGACACCGGCTCCGCCGAGGGCGGCGACGCGGGCAATGGGGAGTCAGACGCCGACGCCGACAGCGACGCGGACTCCGACAGCGACGCCGACAGTGACGCGGACTCCGACGCCGACAGTGACGCGGACAGCGACGCCGACGCCGATGCCGATGGGGGCGGCGACGACGGCAGCACGATGACCGAGTGCAACAACGCCTGGTACCCGATCCACACCACCGGGTGGAGCAAGGACTGGGATGTGACCCTCAAGGGCGAGGCCACCACCGGTCAGGAAGAGGGCTACGGCAGCTACGGCTCGGGCGGCGAGATGATCTACCAGGTGCGCCAGGCCGTCAACGGCGCCGCCAGCGGCTACGACCTCACCATGGACATCTCCTGCGACTCCAGCGGCGAGGGCATGTTCCTGCGCGGTTGGGCGGGCGGCGTCACCTACGCCTACGAGGGCATCCCCCTGGCCCTGTCGGCCACCTCCACCCTGTCGCCCTACCGCAAGTTCCTGCCCCCCGAGTACGCCGTCGGCAGCACGGGCTCCTGGTCCTACAGCTACACGCTGACCATGAACTTCACCGACAGCTCCTCGGGCACCGCCTTCCCGCTCAGCTCGGCGGCCTCGGGCACCTACTCGGAGATCGGCTTGGAAGAGCTCGACCTCTTCGATGGCACCACGGTCGACGCCTACAAGCTGGTTAACGACTACACGCTCACCGACTCAACCACTGGCACGGCCACCCCTGGCTACATCGAGCAGTGGTGGGTCAAGGGCCTTGGCCTCGTCGCCGAGGTTCACACCCAGGACGGCGTGGAGGTCGAGCGGCGCACGCTCACCGGCTACTCCGGCCTCACCATCATCCCCTAGCCCTTCGCACCGCACGGAGCCGACGTGATCCAGGCCCTCACCTTCTTCTTCGCGATGGGCGCCGCCTCTCCCGAGCTCGCCGACCCCGCCTTGCCGAGCCGGCCGCTCACCTACCCGGTGAACACCCAGCTGACCGAAGGCGCCATCGAGAACTTCCGCTCGTTGTACGTCGACCCGGCCGGCGTCGCCAAGCTGCTGCAGCCCATCGGCAAGCCCAAGGGCATCAGCGGCAAAGCCGAGGCCGACCTGCCGGTGCCCAACTTCACGATGTCCTGGGCCGAGATCTCGATCAACGGCAACAAGATCGGCGTGATGGGCCCCCTCACCCATGGCGTGATTCACGGCGTGCGGCCGGGCTCCTACGAGGTCAGCTACGCGCTGCCCAATGGCTTCGTCTCGAAGAAGCGCATCGACACCCGCGACATCGCCCAGGGCTCGCTCTTTCCGGGCAACACCGCCGCCAAGGCCGTCTACGAGAAGGGCGTGGAGCCCCTGTGGTCGGCCAACCCCGACGGCGGCTGGGTCCCCTCGATGGGCACCCTGCGCTTGAGCGTGGTGGACCCCAAGGGCAACCCGGTGAACGGCGTCATCACCATCGACGGCGACAGCCAGCTCTCCGCCACCGATGGCAAGGCCAGCGTCGAGCTGCAGTCCGGCAACCACGACCTCTTCATCACGGCCCCGGGCTTTCAGCCCACCAAGCTGCCCGCCGCCGTCAAGCCCGGCAAAGACACCGAGCAGAAGGTGACGATGCGGCCGGCCCGCGCGGCGCTCAAGCAGGGCAAGGTGGAGATCACCGAGAAGGTGATGTTCGAGACCGGCAAGGCCGTGATCGACGCCGCCAGCTTTGAGCTGCTCAACGACATCGCCGAGCTGCTGGTCAAGCACCCCGAGGTGAAGAAGGTCCGCATCGAGGGCCACACCGACAACCGGGGCAACGCCGCCGCCAACACCAAGCTCAGCCAGGACCGCGCCGACGCCGTGCGCACCTACCTCACCGGCAAGGGTGTCGAGGTCGCCCGCCTCGATGCCGCTGGCTTCGGCCCCACCCGCCCGCTCGACCCGGCGGCCACCGACGAAGCCTGGGAGAAGAACCGCCGCGTCGAGTTCATGATCGTCGAGGAGCCCGCCGCCACGCCGGCCCCCGCCAAGGTCATCGCGCCGCGCGAGCCCAAGCAGAAGTGACGCAGGCACCCGCAGGGTCGGCGCGATGATGCTGGTCGCCGCCCTGCTCGGGCCCCTGCTCCTCTCTGGCTGCCCGGGCGAGTGCACCGGGGTCGGCTGCGCCGAGAGCTACAGCGCCGCGCTGATCGGCGTTCACCCCGGCCACGACCCCCTGCCGCGCTCGACGAACGGCCTCTCTCCGCTGCTGGGCCCCTTCTTCGTAGATGGCACGGCGAGCCAAGGCCCCAACTGGGACCTCGTGGTGCGCACCGGCACGCTGATCGTCGGCGTGCCGGCCGCCGATCAGGTGCGGCTCTACGCCGAGGCCGACGCCGGTCTCTCCTCGGTGGCCCTGCGCGGCGATCGCGCCGGCGACGCCTTTGGCGCGGGGATCGCCGCCCTGCCCGACCTCGACCTCGATGGGGTCCAAACCCTGGCGGTGAGCGCGCCGCTGACCGATCGCGATGACACCACCCGCGACAACGGCGCCGTCTACCTCTTCGACGACCCGCTCCTCCGCGCCGGCGAGACCGCCCTCACCGCCAGCGATGCCCCCCTCACCTTGCGCGGACGCAGCGCCGGCGGCCGCTTTGGCGAGGTCCTGGCCGGCTGCGGCGACATGAGCGGCGACGGCGCCCCCGAGCTGGCGATCGGCGCCCCCGTCGACGATGGGGAGGACGACCTCGCCGGCACGGTCACCCTGGTGCTCTCCGAAGAGCTCGATCGCCGCGAGATCGACGCCGACACCCTACCCACCCGCTGGAGCGGCCAGCGCCTCGGCGCCCACTTCGGCGCCGCCCTCTCCTGCGCCGCCGACCTCACCAGCGACGGCCTCGCCGATCTGCTCGTCGCCGCGCCCTTTGACGGCGTGGAGCACGACGGCGAAGGCGTCGTCACCCTGCTGCCCGGCGGCGCCCTGCCTCCCGAGGGACGGCTCGATCCGACCCAGGTGGCCTACTTCGCCGGCCGCAGCGCCAACCAGTGGCTCGGCTGGTCGATGGCCACTGGCGATCTCGATGGGGACGGCCGCGCCGAGATTGCGTTGGGGGCCCCCGGCGCCGACAACGGGCGCGGCGCCGTGTCGATCTGGCGGATCGACGACCTGCCTGCCGTGGGCCCAGTGGGCTTTCCGGCGGTGCGCATCCTGGGCATCGACGAGGGCGACGCCGCCGGCACCGCCGTCGCCATCGCCGATCTCGACGGCGACGGCTTCGACGAGCTGTTGATCGGCGCGCCCAAGCGCAACCCCACCCTGGATCAGGACCCGGCGGCCTTTGAGAGCGGCGCCCTCTACATCTTTCGCGGCAGCGCCGGCCTCTCCACCCTTCGCCCCGTGCTGAGCGCCGAAGAGGCCGACCTGGTCTACGAGACCGAGCAGGCCTTCCTGCGGACCGGCAAGCTCATCCGCGTCGGCGACTTCGATGGAGACAGCCTCGCCGACCTCGTCCTCCTGCACCAGAACAAGGCCGAAGACTGATGCCCGCGGCCGGGATACCCGACCGCCAGCCTTGGAGCCCCCGTGTCCTACTTGTCGCCCGACGCCCTCGACGAGGCCCTCGCCCTGGCCGAAGCCGCCACCTTGCAGGCTGGTGCCGCCGTTCGTGGCTTCTACAAAGACGCCTACACCGTCAAAGACAAGGGGGAAGACAACCCCCTCACCGACGCCGACCTCGCCTCCAACGAGATCCTCGAGCGCGCCCTGCGCGGCGCCACCCCCGACTTCGGTTGGCTCTCCGAAGAGACCGTCGACAGCGACGAACGCCTGGGCAAGCGCGCCACCTGGATCGTCGATCCGGTCGACGGCACCAAGGAGTTCACCCTGGGCATCCCCGAGTTCGTCGTCTCGGTGGCCCTGGTGGTCGACGGCCTGCCCGTGCTCGGCGTGCTCTACAACCCGATTCAAGAGCAGCTCTTCGTTGGCCTCACCGGCGGAAGAGCCGGCAAGGTGGCCCGCTACAACGGCGCCCCCACCGGCGTCACCGCCCACGCCGTGCTGCCCGGCGCCCGCATCGTCTGCAGCCGCACCGAGATGAAGAAGGGCTGGTTTGAGCCCTACGCCCCCCTCGGCGTCACGCCGCTGGCGGTGGGCTCGGTGGCCTACAAGTTCGGCCTCGTCGCCGCCGGCCTCGCCGAGGCCACCTTCACCCCCCAGCCCCGCCACGAGTGGGATGTGGCCGGCGGGGCTGCCATCGTGCTGGCGGCGGGCGGCAATTTCACCAACCGCCACGGCCTGCTGCCGGCCTTCAACCAGAAGAAGCCCCTCATCGACGGCATCCTCGCCACCAACGGCGCCTTGCACGGCGCCCTGCTCGGCGTGATGAACGGCTGATCCCCTCCTGCTGCGAGCCACGACATGCGCGCCCTCCTGCCGGTCCTGCTCACGGTCTTCCTCGACCTCGTGGGCTTCGGCATCGTCATCCCTCTGCTGCCCTACTTCGCGCGGGAGTACGGGGCCTCGGGCCTGCATGTCACCCTGCTGATGGCGGTCTACTCCCTGGCCCAGTTCTTGATGGCGCCGGTCTGGGGCGGTCTCTCCGACCGCTACGGCCGGCGGCCGATCATGCTGGTGAGCGTGGCCGCCACCGCGATCTTCCTCGCCGCCTTCGCCAGCAGCACCAGCCTGTGGATGCTCTTCGTCTTTCGGGCCCTGCACGGCGTGGCCACGGCCAACATCTCCACCGCCCAGGCCGCGGTCGCCGACCTCACCGAAGGCAAAGACCGCGCGATGGGCATGGGGATGATCGGCGCCGCCTTCGGCGTGGGCTTCAGCCTGGGGCCCTGGATGGGCGGTGAGCTGGCGGTCTACGGCCTCTCCACGCCGATCTGGGTCGCCGCCGGCCTGTCGGTGATCAACTTCGTCATGACCTGGTTTCTGCTGCCGGAGACCCGCAAGCCCGGCGCCGCCGCCGCGGGCCACACGCGCTCGGTCAACCCCGGCGCCTTCGTTCAGGTGGCCCGCCATGCGGTGGTGGGCCCCGCCGTGGTGCTCACCTTCGTGATGACCGCCGCCTTCGCCCTGATGGAGTCCACCTTTGGCGTCTTCGCCGCCGACGTTCACCAGCTCAGCCCTGCGCAGTTGGGCCGGATGTTCGGCGCCGCCGGCCTCACCGGCATCATCGTGCAGGGCGGGCTGATCCGGCCCCTGGCCCGCCGCTTCGGCGAGGGCCCCCTCGTGCGCGTGGGCATCGCCCTGCTGGCAAGCGGCCTCGCCCTGCTGCCCTACGCCGATCCCGATGGCAGCATGGTCGCCGTCTTTATCCTGATCTCGATTGGCCAGGGCCTCACCACGCCCAACCTCTACTCCCTCATCTCCCGCCACACGAGCCCCGACGAGCAGGGCTTTGTCCTGGGCACCAACCAGTCGATGAGCGCCCTGGCCCGGGTGGTGGGCCCCACGGTGGGCGGCCTGCTCTACACCCACATCAGCCCGCGCAGCCCCTTTCAGGTGAGCGCCCTGGTGCTGGTGGGCGGCCTTGGCCTCGCCTTCTACGCCCTGCGCCGCCTCGGCCCCAC
Source organism: Alphaproteobacteria bacterium (assembly GCA_040376505.1). Lineage (GTDB taxonomy): Bacteria > Myxococcota_A > UBA796 > UBA796 > UBA2385 > JBEIQK01. Next base: position 8,393 of record JBEIQK010000197.1, read on the forward strand.
GCCCTCCGCCTGACTCAGCCCGGCAGATCCCGGGCCCAACGCGCCGCCTCGGCCTCTCCGGCGGCGTCGAGCAGGGCGGCGACCATCTCGATCAGGCGCCCGCCCTCGGGGCTGGCAGCGGCCATCTGGCGCAAGGGATCGGTGTCTCCGGCCCGCACCGCCCCGGCGAGGCGCACCAGCACGGCCTTTCCGGTGGGGTCGCGCTCTACCTCGTTGGCCAGCGACAGGGCCTCGTCCCAGCGGCCCCCCAGGGCGAGGCCCAGGGCGGTGGGGGCCAGCAGCTCCGGGCTCCGCGCGCAGCCACGCGACAAGGCCAGCAGGCCCAACTCGGCCGCCCGCAGAGGCTCGCCCAGGCGGATGTGGGCCGCCGCCACGTTGTAGCAGGCCGCCGGGATCGGGTCCGAGGCCGTGATCGCCTGGTCCCAGGCCGCCGCCGCGCCCGGCAGATCGCCGAGATCGGCGCGGGTCCTCCCCAGGCCGGCGAAGGCGTACGACGAGGGGTGGGCCTCGCTCATCGCCGTCCAGAAGGTGAGGTCATCCGACCAGCGCCCGAGCCCCGAAGAGAGGGCGCCCACCCCAAGAAGGCCCATCAGGCCGAGGCCCACGAGGCTTCGCCGCGGGTGGGCCGCGAGCCAAGGCGCTGCGGCGAGGGCGAGGCCGGTCAGGGGCGCGTAGAGGTAGCGGTGGGAGGCCGCGCCATAGCGGGCCACCGCCAACAAGGCCGGCCCCGCCGTCAAGATCGCGAATGCGAGGCCCGCCCGGCTCCGCGGATCGTGGCCCAGCGCCAGCAAGCCGAGGCCCACCAGCCACCAGCCCAGCCCCGGGCTCGGCTCGACCCCCAGCAGGGTGCCCGGCGCCACGAGCCCGATGGGCACGACCAGATCGCGCAGGAAGGCCGCCCCGGCCGGCGCCGCCACCGACAGGGCCGCGTCGAACCCCAC
>JBEIQK010000813.1:0-2877 GCA_040376505.1 Alphaproteobacteria bacterium
ACGGGCTGCAGGCCGAGGCCAGGATGAGGGCCGCCGGACCGCTCGCCCGTGGTCCCAGGCCGAGTTCGGGCCCGGGCAGCGCACCCTCTCCAAGGGGGCCTGGGTGGTGCCCTATGACGGCGTCACCCCACGCCGGTGGGTGATCACGCAGCAACATGGCGTTACGCCTATGTTACTTGCTCTTTACGCAGCCCCGCGCCACCGCTTCGACGTCGCCCCGGATCACCGGCGCAAGCTCCAACAGGTCGGCGAGACCCGGGTTGCCGGCCGTCTCCAGGCTGCGGCGGGCCAGCGAGACGAAGTAGCGGGCGGTGTCCCGCACGCGGCCGGCCTCCCGGGCCTGATCGGCCGTGGTGCAGCGGTCGAGGCCGGGCAGGGTCGTCTCCAGGGCCCCAAGCTCGGCCTGCAGTTGGGGCGGCCCGCCCAGCGCGAGGGCAGCGGCGACGTCGCCGGGGCTGAGGATGGCCATTCGGGGGTCGGGCTCGACCCCGCAGTGAAAGCGCGGGGGAGAGGTGCCCCAGGCGGCCTCGCAGGCGATCTGCCCATCTTCACCAATCGGAACGCGCCGGAAGAGGGCCGGGCTCTCGACCAGGGCGCAGAGGGAGTCCCCGATGGCGAGGCCGGAGGCCCGCGGCTCGGCGACGGTGAAGCGGACCGTCCAGGCGCCGGCCGGGCGCGGATCCCAGACCACACAGCCCGCCTCCAGCCCGTAGCGGGCCCCCTCAAAGCGCGCGATGAAGTGGGTGGGGGCGTCTTTGGCGCGGGCCGGGCTGGCGAGCAGCCCGGTGAGCAGCAGCGCGAGGAACGGGCGACCCTGGGGCATCTGAACCTCTTCACCGGCTTGCACCCGGCCCCCGCCTCATAGCGTACGGCTGCCGCCGGTGCGACCCCGCCCTCTGTTCAAGCGCACAGCGCCTGAAGGGTCTGGGTCAGCGGCGGAGCACGCTGGCGCCGGGCGCCAGGCGCGCTACCCCCCGGCCGGAGGTGCGCATGGCCTGGCTTCGAGGGCTCCTGGGAATGGCGATCATCGGCGGCGTCGCCCTGGGGCTGGGGGCCGCGGCGGGGGGCCTGGGCATGACGGTGGCGGCCTTGGCCTTGGGCCTCAACCTGCTCGCCTTTGTGCCCGCCGCCGCGCTGCGCACCGAGCGCTTCTACGATCTGGTGGGCTCCCTCACCTTCACGGCGATTGTCTTCTATGTCGTCAACGCCGGCAGCGGCAGCGAGAGGGTCTTCCAGGTGGGCTGCGCCATTTTGCTCTGGGCGGCCCGCCTGGGCAGCTTTCTGGTGCGGCGGGTGCGGCGCGAGGGCGGCGACGGGCGCTTCGACGAGATGAAGGTTCAGCCGGCCCGCTTCCTCCTCGCCTGGTGCATGCAGGCGCTCTGGGCTTCGACCACCACCCTGTCGCTGGTGGCCCTCGACGCGGCCGGCGGCGGCAGCCCCGCCTTGGGCCTGGGCGACCTGCTCGGCGGCGGGATCTGGCTGCTCGGCTTCGGCCTCGAGGTGCTGGCCGACCGCCAGAAGGAGGCCTTCAAGCAGAACCCGGCCAACCGGGGCCGCTTCATCCAGGGTGGACTGTGGTCGCGCTGCCAGCACCCGAACTACCTGGGCGAGATCCTGCTGTGGGTGGGCCTCTTCGTCGTGGCGGCGCCGCACCTGTCGGGCGCGGGCTTCGTGGCGGTGCTCTCCCCCCTCTTCATCACCCTGCTGCTGACGCGGGTGAGCGGCATCCCCCTGCTGCAGCAGCGGGCCAAGGCGCGTTGGGGCCACGACCCGGACTTCCAGCGCTACCAGCGGGTCACCCCGCTGCTGCTCCCGATCGGGCCGCGGCCCGACTAGCCCTTGATGTCGAGCTCCTCGGCCTCTTCGATCTCGAGGGGCACGTCGCCCCAGGGGGTGCCCACCTGCAGGCCGGCCTTGATCTTGGCCCGCAGGCGGCCCTTGCGGGTGAAGGCCTCCACCACCGCGCCGCCCAGGCCGCTGAGACTGAGGTCGATCGGCAGGGTCATCGTCTGGGTGGTGTCGGCGGCCACCGCGCCCAGGGCCTCGACGAGGCCGCCCGCGACCTTGTCTCCGGCGAGGTGCAGCTTGTAGTCAAAGCGCTTCATCGAAAAGACCGATCCGCCCAGGTTGGTGACCCCCAGATCGAGCGCGATGCGGGCGCGGTCTTCGGTGGGCTTGAGCTCGGCGAGGCGCAGCCCTTCGAGGCGAAAGCGCGGGCGGCGCAGAGCCGGCACCTCGCCGCGGGCCTCGTAGGGGAGCTGGAGCAGGCCGACCGGGGTGTCGAAGCCCAGATCGCCGCGCAGACCGAAGCCGAGCTGATCCTTGCCCTTGGTCTCGCGCAGCAGCTCGGCCAGCTCGCCCCAGCGCAGGGTGAGGGGGAAGGGGAGCTTGGAGACCGCCTCGGCGGCGAGCTTGAGCCCATCGGGGTCTTTGCCCTCAAAGAGGGGCTTGCCTTCGAGCGAAAGGGCGTAGCTGAACTGGGCCAGGGCCACTTTCAAGGGCGCGGGGTTCTCCACGGCGAAGATGAAGTCCAGATCGGCCTTGTCGAAGTTGATCTCGCGAATGTTGACCCGGTCAAAGCGCACCTGGGGCAGGAACTTGCGGGCGGCCCGCGACAGCTCGCGGGGGGCCTTGGGGCAGCCGGCGGCGAGCAGGGCGAGGCCGGGCAGGGCGGCGAGCAGGAGGCGGCGGTCGGGGTTCATGGTCGCTCCACGGCGGGATGGGGGCGGCGCCTAACCCAGAATGTGCCCGCCTCGATCGGGCGACCAAGGACGGCCTCCAGGGGGTCGCCCGGAGGGTTCCGGGGTCTGTCGGTTGGTTACCGGGTTCGGTCAGACACACTCCTCCCGGGGCCTGACGGACGAGACCATAGGAGGC
>JBEIQK010000683.1:0-3634 GCA_040376505.1 Alphaproteobacteria bacterium
CAGTTCGGCGACTACTCACTCAACGCCTTCCACTGGCTCGTCCACATGGGCAACCTCTACTGGACGAGCGCGGGCAACTCGCGCTTCTCGGTGGTGCTGCGCATGCCGGTCGACCCCTTTGGCGGCGGCGCGGTCTACCACTCGATGAGCCTCGACGGCTACTTCACGCCGATCCCCGGCCTCGTCATCGCGATGCCCTCGACGAGTTGGGATGTCTACGGCTTGCTCATGACGGCCGCCGATTACCACGGCCCCGTCGTGATCCTCGAGCCCAAGTGGATGTACCGCCAGACGCTGGGCCCCGCCTTCCCGGGCGAGCCGCAAGACCCGGCGGCCATCGCCGACATGAAGAAGAACATCATGCGCGGCGGCATCCCCGAGATCCCCGACGACCTGCGTGTTCCCTTCGGCAAGGCCGCCGTTCGGCGCGCCGGGCGCGACATCACGCTGGTGTCCTGGGGCCGCGCGGTCTGGACCTCGATGGAGGCTGCCCGCCTGCTGGCCGAGCAGGGGGTCGACGTCGAGGTGATCGACCTGCGCACCCTTGTGCCGCCCGATCTCGACACGGTCTTTGAGAGCGTGGGCCGCACCGGTCGCTTGCTCGTCGCCGCCGATGACCGCTCCTTCGCCGGCTTCGTGCGCTCGATTCAGGGTGCGGTGGTGGAGCGCTTTCCCGGCGTGCCGGCCAAGGCCCTTGGCCAGAAGAACATCCCCGGCATCGCCCAGTGCCTCAAGCTCGAAGAGGCCACCGTGCTCACCGCCCAGGACATCGTGGCCGCGGGCACCGAGATCCTCGGCGTGACCACCGGCGGGGCGGGGGGCTGGTCCTGGATCGCCCCGCGCTGGCTGCTCGGCTGAGCCCTCAGTCGCAGGCCGCCGTGGCGCTCTGGCGGCCGGCGATCTCGTAGGGGGTTGACCAGTTGCCGTCGTCGTCTACCACCTGCACCTTGAGGGTGTAGGCGGTGGCGTTGCCGCAGGCGATGTTGTCTTCGCTCTGGTTGAAGGAGCCCACGCACTGGCCATCCTGGCAGGCCATGTAGTAGTTCGCGACCTCGGCATCGCCGGCGTAGACGAGCAGCCCGCCTTCGAAGAAGTTGGAGATCGTGTCGGCGCCCTGCGGATCGTCGACGCTGGCCGAGACGGTCCAGAAGAAGGCGCTGTCGCCCGACAGGTTCTCGTAGCAGCAGCCGTCGGCCGAGACGATGGTGGGGGAGACCCCGTCGGTGCCACCGTCGCCGCCGTCGCTGCCCTCGGTTCCGTCGGACTCGCCCGGAGAGGTGCCCGAGTCGGCATCCTCGTTGGATTGCAGGTCTTTGTTGCAGGCGACCAGGGCCAGGAGAAGCGGCAGGGTGCGGATCATCAGGGCTCCACGCGAGATCAGGAGGGAAGGGTGGCGGCGAAGCGCCGCTGCGCCGCCAGGATGCCACGGAGACGGGCCCTTGTGGCGACGGGCAGCGCAAGGTCTTCGAGGGGCTCGCTGCCCACCGGCAGGGGCGCAAAGGCTGGCTCGGGGCCGGTGCCGACGGTGACCGGGGCCATCAGCCAATCATCGCCCCGCAGCAGGTAGCGCTGGCCGTCCAATACAAAGGCGATCTGGTTCTTTCGGTAGGCCGGCAGGGTGCGGCCCAGGTTGTTGTACCAGAAGGCCTCCAGCACGCTGTCGCTCTCCTCGGGGGCCTCGCGGAGCGGGTCGGGCCGGTCGAGCAGGCCGGCGGCCCGCAGGATGGCCTCGTGCAGCCCGCGGGCGCTGACCGGGGCGGTGTGGGTGCGCCGCTGCGGATCGGCGGCGTCCAGCCAGAAGAGCGGCACCCGCGTGCCCGCGTCGGTGACGTTGCCGAAGTGGTAGAGCCAGCCTTGCTCGCCGAAGTTCTCGCCATGATCGGCGGTGAAGACCACCAAGGTGCCCTGCTGGTGCATCTCCTCGATGAAGGCGTTGAGCGCGGGCGCGAGGCGGAGCCAGGCCGTGCGCTGCCGCTGGCGGAGCCGGTCGAGGACGTCGGGGGCGATGTGGGACCTGCCGGTGGTCAGCCAGGTCATATTGACCGTGTGGTAGAGGCCAGAGAGCTCCCGCAGGTTCTCGAACAGACCATCGCTCACCAGACCGAAGGTGGGCGCCACATGGTAGGGGAAGTGAGTCTCCATCAGGTTCATAAAGACAAAGCTCCTCTTTCCGTGGCGTCGGTTGGCCTCCAGGGTGGCGCGGGTACGGTCGAAGAGGTCGTTTGCGGTGGACTGTAGCCAGATGCGCGCCGATTCGACATCGCGGGCCAGCTCGCCGCGTAGCACGTCGGCGCCGAAGAGCTTCTTGCGCAGGCGCGGCTTGCTCAGCAGCACCAGCAGCGCGTGGAGGCGCTGGTGGCGGGGCGGCACCTCCATCCACATGCGCACCACCTCATCAAAGCCGCGCTCCAGGCCGAAGATCTCGGTGGTGGCGATGTTGGCGGTGATCTGGTGCGTAGAGTAGCCCACCGTCTTCAAGCGCTCGGCCAGGGTGGGCACATCGGGGCGCAGGCGCCGGCTCTGGGCGGTGGCGCCGTGCTCATGGGGGAGCAGGCCGGTGAAGATCGAGGCGGTGGCCGGCAGGGTCCAGCAGCCCGCGGCCCGGGCGGCCGACCAGGTCTCCGACCAGCGTTCGAGGTAGGGCAGGCCGATGGGCCCGCTGTGCACGCTGTCGTAGCGCAGGCTGTCGGCCACGATGAGGAGGATGTCGCGGGGCGGTGCAGGGGGCATGGCGCAATGGGGGGTGAGGGCGATCGGGCGCATAGCACGGCGCTGCGGCGAAGGCGCAGCCCGTCGATCTACCTGTGCTCGTCATTGTTTTTGTTGCGTTGAACAGGAACTGGAGCGCCTCGGCTGGGCCTTCCGGGGCGACCCCTGGGCTCCGGTTGCGGGTAGCCCCCATGGCGATCAGTCGGCCAGACAACTGTATTTTCAGGCCGGCCCACTCTTTCCTGTACAGGTGAGGGGGGATTGCCGGCCGCTCAAGCCCTGCTACCCTTCGCCGAGAGTGGGGTGGTGTGGGCCTCCGATCCGAGACCCACAACAAAACACTGATCGTATGTGCGGGGATACCTTTGGGCGCCCAATCTCATTGACAGCAGGCCGCAGAGGATCGGATGATCGGAATTCCCGAACGGATAGTGGCTCGGGCCCCCTCCACCGGCCCCCACCCCATCCAGCGCTCCCCCCCGCTCTCCCTCCCGCGAACACATGCCCATCGATCTCTCGGAATTGCGTTCCCAGCGTGTCGCCGACCTCGTTGCCGCGGCGCGCGAGCTGGGTGTCGACAACGCCGCAGGCCTTAAAAAGCAGGAGCTGGTCTTCGAGATCGTCCGCCGACGCGCGGGCGCGGGCGGGGGCGCCCGGGGGTCGGGCGTGCTGGAGACCCTGTCGGATGGCTTTGGCTTTCTCCGCTCCCTGGAGACCAGCTTTTTGCCCGGACCCGACGACATCTATGTTTCCCCCTCCCAGATTCGTCGGTTCAACCTGCGCACAGGCGACCTCGTGCAGGGGGCGGTGCGGGCCCCGAAAGAGGGCGAACGCTACTTCGCGCTCATCAAGATCGAGTCGATCAACGAGCGCCTGCCCGAGGTGGAGCGCGACAAGCCAATCATCGACAACCTGAGCCCCGAGC
>JBEIQK010000651.1:0-3845 GCA_040376505.1 Alphaproteobacteria bacterium
CGGCCGAGAAGATCCGCCGCCTGTCGGAGGCCGAGGCCGACAAGATCAAGCGCATCGCCGAGGCCGACGCCGAGCGCGCCGCCCGGGTGGGCATCGCCGAGGCCATGGCCATCGAAGAGCAGGTCCTGGCCTCGGGCGGGCCGCGCTACCAGATGACCCGCGAGGTCCTCTCCCGCTTCGCCGACGCGGTGGCCACCGCCAAGGTCGACGTGGTGCCCCGCATCGTCATGAGCGGCGGCGAGGGCAAGGGCGGCCACGGCCTCCTCGACACCCTGGTGGCCCTGATGGTCGACGACCGGATGCAGGACGCGCCGGCGAGCGAGCGGCCCCGGCGCCCCGAGGTCGAGGCCCTGCGCGAGGAGCTGCTGGGCCGCGGCGGGCGGCCGAAGGCCTGAGCGAGGGGCTTCAGACGCGCGGACGCGTGGTCAGGTACTGCCACCAGCGTGGATGCCGGTGGCGGTGCAGGCCGTAGACGCCGCCCAGCGCGTCGGCCCAGGCCTCGGTGTAGAACCAGAAGTAGCGATCGCCGCGCATGCCCCGGGCGCGAAACCAGGCGGCGTGCAGCAGGCTCGGCAGGCCGATCACGAGGTAGTAGAGCCAGCCCAGGCGCAGGTGCTGGCGAAAGTGGCCCCACTCGTGGCAGATGAGCTCGGCGTCGGCGCGCGGGCCCACCACGATGAGCGGGCCCAGGCAGACCCCGCCCAGGCGCTCCATCGGCGGCCAGCGCAGCAAGAAGGCCCCCCGGTGGGTGCACAGGCGCCCCCCCGTGATCAGGCCAAGAGGCAGGAAGAAGGCGCTCAACAGAATCTGGGGCAGACACCAGGCCAGGGGGAGCAACACAAGGGAGATCGCGCGCAGCATCGTCTGCGACGTAGCCCTGCGCGCGATCGGGGTCGAGGGCGTAACAATTTGAACCCAACACCTTGCGCAGTCCATAGAAGTGCACTACAAACAAAGCGTCTGAAGCCCGGCCGTGAACGCCGCGCAGCGGGCGAGCTTCTCGGCCAGAAGCACGCCTCGCGTCTCGTTCACGTCACTGTCTTCAGATCCGAGTGCTCCCGCCGCCGCGACTGTCGGTATCGCCAGATCGCCAGTCGCGTCGGCGGGGCCTTAGGCCCCCTGGCCAGCCGCCCTCGCCCCGGAATACAGCGCGACGTGGCCGCGACCATGCCCTCTCTCCGCAAGCAAAAGCACAAGCGCGCCCTCTTGGCCGCACGCGGGCCTGCCTGTGGGCTTTGCGGCCGCGAATTCGCCGCTGACGCGCTCACCCTCGACCACATCCAGCCCCGGGCCCTGGGCGGCACCAACGCCCGGCGCAACCTGCAGCTCGCCTGCCGGCCCTGCAACGAGGCCAAAGCGGCGACCGCGCCGGTGCGCGATGGATGAGGCCTGGCGCTACGATCCGCCCGATGGCCCGCTGATCGTGGTCTGGGTAGACCGCGACCTGGTGGTGATCGACAAGCCCGCCGGGCTCCTCAGCGTGCCGGGGCGCGGCGCTCACCTCGCCGACTGCGCCGCCGCGCGGGTCGAGGCGCAGTTTGGCCCGGTCTACCCGGCGCATCGCCTGGACATGGACACCTCGGGGCTGCTGATCTTTGCCCGGCGCCGCAAGGCCGAGGCGGCGCTCTTCGCCCAGTTTCGGGAGCGCCGCGTGGAGAAGGTCTACGAGGCCCGGGTGGAGGGCCATCCGGCCGACGACGCGGGGATCATCGACGCCGCCTTGTCGCTCGTGCCCGGCGCGCCGCGCTCCTGCCTCGACCCGGCGGGCAAGCCGGCCCAGACCGCCTGGCGGCTGCTCTCCCGCGACGCCGATGGCAGCGCGCTCCTCGCCCTACGGCCTCACACCGGGCGCAGCCACCAGCTCCGGCTGCACCTGTGTTCGATCGGCCACCCGATCCGCGGCGATCGGCTCTACGCCCCGCCCGACGTAATGGCGGCGGCGCCGCGTCTGCTGCTGCACGCCGCCCAGATCACCTTCGCCCACCCGTACAGCGGCGCGCGCCTGGAGCTGTTGGCGCCGCGTCCCTTCCCCTGATTCCCCCCTGAGGAGATCCATGCGCCCTGTCCTGCTGCTGCTGCTCGCCCTTCTGAGCCTCACACCCGCCGCGGTCGCCGCCAAGGGCCTCAAAGCCACCGCCGCCCAGGAGGGCAGCGCCTACCGCTACACCGCCCAGTGGACCGAAGGAAAACAGAAGCACAAGGTCACGGTCGACCTGCCCCGCGAGGCCGTGGAGGCCGATCTGAAGGCCCCGCTGCGCTTTCCCCGCGAGGCGGCCGGCGAAGCCCAGGCCAAGGCGGTGCGAAAGTGGGCCGACAGCCTGCCGAAGAGCACCCAGCTCAAGGTGAAGGCCAGCAAGAACGGCTCGCTCAGCTTCTCGGTGCGGGCAAAGTCCCGCTCGGCCGCCAAGGAGGCCCTGGCCAAGGCCGAGGAGATCGCCAAGGCCGAGCTGCTGCGCTTCGCCGCCGAGAAGGGCTTTGTGGTGGACGAAGACAACGTGATCCTCCCCGACCACGCCCGCGAGGCCGTGGAGTCGGCCCCCGCCGTCAAGGCCCTGGCCGACGCCCTGGCCGAGGGCCTGCCCCCCGATGACGCCCGCGCCTTCGCCAACCGCGCGCTGCACTTCACCCAGTCGATCCCCTACGAGAAGCGCAAGAACGGCGGCGACGCCGGCTTTCGGCGCCCGCTCTCGCTGCTGGTGCGCAACAAGGGCGACTGCGACGGCAAGAGCGTGCTCTTCCTGGCCCTGATGCGCGCCCGCTTCCCCACCCTGCCCTTGGCGGTGGTGCTGGTGCCCGAGCACGCCTTCGTGGCCGTCGGCCTCGAGGCGAAGAGCGGCGAGCGCACCGTAAAGGAGGACGGCACCGAGCTGGTGTTGATGGAGCCGGTCGGCCCGGCCCACAGCGCCATCGGCGAGCTGAGCCGCACCGGCAAAAAGGGCATGCGCTGGGGCCGCGACACGGTGCTGCGGGTCAAGCCCAGCCGATAAGGGCCACCCGCCGACAAAGCGTGTGAAGATGGCCCATCTCGCCGCCGTCCGATAGAGCTGCCGCCCGACGCGGCACGTCCGCCACCCCGAGGAGACCCCCATGAACCGCTTCTTTGCCCCCCTGGTCGCCATCGCCCTGCTCGCCGGCTGTGACAAGCTCAAGGGCGGCGCCCAGACCTCCTACTGCGAGGCCGTCTGCGATTGGGCCGTGAGCTGCACCGAGCTCGAGCGCGAGATCGACCGCGAGGCCGAGATGGCCGAGTGCCTCGCCGCCACCCAGGCCGCCGACAGCGCCTGCGCCGACGCCGAGAACGGCGACCTCAACGCCGCCGACTCCACCCTGCTGACCGAGTGCACCGACGCGATCGAGTCCAGCTCGGCGGCCGGCGACTGCGACGCCTTCACCGGCAACTACGCCGAGCAGGAGGCCTCCACCACCCCGGCCGAGTGCGCCTCGCAGGGCGGCACCGACAGCCAGGCCACCCTCGACGCGGCCCAGGGCACCACCGCCGAGACCAACGAGGAGATGTGTGAGCGCTTCAGCACCACCTTCTGCGAGAAGGTCGACGAGTGCCTGCAGGCCAAGCTGGGCGAGGGCTACACCACCGCGGTGGAGGCCACCGGCACCGACCCGGTCGCGATGTGTGAAGACAAGGTCGCCTTCCAGACCACCTCCTGCAGCAGCGACGGCCTCTACAACGAGAGCGAGGGCGCCGACGTCAACACCGCGCGTGAGACCGCCCGCGAGTGCCTCGGCGACCTCACCACCGCCGACTGCGACGCCCTGCTGTCGGGCAACGTGCCCGCCACCTGCGCCGGCGCCTTCACCGACACCGACACCTCCCTCGCCTTCGGCCA
>JBEIQK010000789.1:0-2995 GCA_040376505.1 Alphaproteobacteria bacterium
AGCGCGCCTGCGCAAGGCTGCAGCCCGCCCGGATCGAGGCCCCCCGGCCGAAAGGCCCGCTGCACCGCGGCCGGCAGCGACCAGGGCACGGCGCAGACGAGGCCCACGCGCAGATCGGCGGCGGCACCGGCCACCCGAGCGGCCAGCGCGGTGATCAGCCCCGCTCCAGCGGGCACCGCGGGCCCGCCCGGCGAGACGGGGTGAACGGAGGGTCCACCAAAGACGATCAGATCGGGAGGGGCGAGGTCCATGGAAGGCATCATCCCACAGCCGCGCCCTGGTTAGGGAGCCCCACGCCGCCTCCCGGAGCCCCCATGCCCGCCATCCGACTGTGTACCCCCATCCCCGGCCCCAAGAGCGAGGCCATCGTCGCCCGCCGCGACGCCGCCATGCCGCCGGGGGCCGCCCGCCTCACCCCGATCGCCGTCGCCCGCGCCCATGGCGCCCAGGTCACCGACGTCGACGGCAATGTCTTCCTCGATCTGGCCGGCGGCATCGGCACCCTCGCCGTGGGCCACACCCCCGACGACGTGGTGGCGGCCATCCAGGCCCAGGCCGCCGAGCTCATCCACATGTGCGCCATCGTCGCCACCTACGAGCCCCTGGTGGCCCTGGCCGAGCGCCTCAACACGCTCACCCCGGGCGACTTTCGCAAGCGCACCCTCTTCATGAACTCCGGCGCCGAGGCCCTGGAGACCTGTGTTCACATCAGCCGATCCTACACAAAGCGGCAGGGCATCGTGGTCTTTGACGGCTCCTACCATGGCCGCACCAACCTCACGATGGCGATGACCAGCAAGTTCAATCTGTTCAAGAAGGGCTTCGGCCCCTTCGCCCCCGAGGTCTACCGCTTCCCCTTCCCCAACCTCTACCGCCGCCCGGCCGACTCCACCGAAGAGAGCTGGATCGACTGGAACCTGCGCCTGCTCGATCACGCCTTCATGGCCATCGTCGAGCCCAGCCATGTCGCCGCCGTCGTGATCGAGCCCGTCATCGGCGAGGGGGGCTTTCTGCCGGCCCCGGCCCGCTGGCTGCGCCGCCTGCGCGAGCTGTGTACCCAGCACGGCATCCTGCTCGTCGCCGACGAGGTACAGAGCGGCATGGGCCGCACGGGCACGCTCTTCGCCATCGAGCACAGCGGCGTGGTCCCCGATCTGGTCGCCACCGCCAAGAGCCTGGGCGCCGGCATGCCGATCTCGGCGATCATCGGCCGGGCCGAGGTGATGGAGGCCCCGCACCCCGGCGGCCTGGGCGGCACCTACTCGGGCAACCCCCTCGCCTGCGTCGCCGCGCTCAAGGCCCTCGACACCCTCACCGATCCGGCCTTCCTGGCCCGGGCCACCGAGATCGGGGTGCGCCTGCGGGCCCGCCTGCTGGCCATTCAGGCCCGCCACCCCCGCCTCGTCGGCGACGTGCGCGGCCTCGGGCCGATGCTGGCGATGGAGCTGGTCAAAGACACCACCACCCAGGAGCCCTGGATCGAGGCCACCCAGCAGGTCAACGCCGCGACCCTGCAGCGCGGCGTCATCACCATCCGCGCCGGACTGTTCAGCAATTGCGTGCGCTTCCTGCCGCCGCTCACCCTCTCCGACGCCGAGCTCGACGAGGCGATGGACGCCGTTGACGCCTCTGTGGACGAAGTGGCCGCCCGCCTGGGGGTCGCGGGGGCATGATCACCGCGCTCACGGGCCGCCGCCGAGGTTCGGGGTGGCGTGTGGCCCGTTGGCGCCCCCGTCCTCGGCGGGGACGAGGCGTCTGACGTGGCCTGGACCGGCGGGATCTCCATCACGCTGGGATTTTCTGCTGACGCGCTCTCGCATGCCCGGGACTGGAAGGGCGACGGCCGCGCCGCCCTCCCGGCCCGACCGGCTGTGACCCGTGATTTAAACTAGGGTCAAACCTGTCGTGCGGCGGGCATGCTCAGGCCAGTCCTCCTCGCGTCCGGATTATCCGAAGACACAATAAAATGGCATTTGTTCACCCCTCAATCAGACTTGCGCCCCTCCACCTCAAGTGTCCAAATTCAGCACTCGCGTAGGGTCCCAACTCTGGACATCGTGCGCAAGCCATCCCCCGAAGTGCTCCACGCCTGGTACTTCGAAGCCGACGCCCAACAAGCCCTCCAAGACGACGACATCACCAAAGCCCTCGAGCTCCGCGAAGCCGCCATTCTCCGCACTGTGGAAGCCTGGTTCGCCACCCCCATCACGCCCCCACCGCTCCCCGACCCCACACCCGACGATTAGACGCCGATCCCCACCACCACCCGCCGGCGACACCGTTACAAACAAGGAGCCCAGGTTGGAGGTTCCCTTGCCCGGCACCGTCTACCGCCCCGATCACCCCTTCACCGCCCGGGTCCTGTCCAACGCCGGCCTGGTGGCCCCCGGCGGACTCGGCACCGTCCAGCACATCACCTTCGACATCGCTGGCAGCGGCCTCCGCATCGAGGAGGGCCAGTCGATCGGCGTCCTGGCCCCCGGCCACACCCCCGAAGGCCGACGCCACAAGCTGCGCCTCTACTCGGTGGCCAGCACCCGCCTCGGCGACCGCTTCGACGGGCACACCGCCTCCCTCTGTGTGCGCCACCTCACCTACGAGATCGACGGCCAGCCCCACGAAGGCATCTGTTCGTCCTACCTCTGCCGCCTCGCGCCGGGCGAGACCGTCGCCATCACCGGCCCCGTTGGCCGCATCCTCCTGCTCCCCGACGATCCCGCAGCCGACCTCCTCTTCATCGCCACCGGCACCGGCATCGCCCCCTTCCGGGCCCACCTGCGCCGCCTCTTTCACCCCGAAGAGCGGGCCCGCCGCCCCGAGGAGCCCCCCTTCACCGGGCGGGTCTCCCTCTTCTTCGGCACCACCCAACAGGCCAACCTCCTTTACTGCGACGAGCTCCAGGCCATCCAGCGGGGCCACGCCGACCAGGTCGACCTGATCTGCGCCCTGTCCCGCGAGGAGCAGGCGCCGGAGGGCGGTCGGCTCTATGTTCAGC
>JBEIQK010000539.1:0-4612 GCA_040376505.1 Alphaproteobacteria bacterium
CCGGCTGCTGGCCGGAGGCCGGGTTAGCCGCCCGCCATGCTTCGTTGGACCACCGCTGGCGCCGTCCCCTCGCCCACCACCGTGCAGATCCGCGTGCAGCGCAGCTACCCGGGGCGGGTCCGCGCGGGGGCGCCGGTGCCCACCCGCAGCATGTCGACCGCCGAGCTGCTCGACAACATCCGCTTCTTCACCGCGGGCATGCGCACACCGCGCACCCGCCCCTGCGAGACCCTGGTGCTCTCCGGCGTCGGCGTGGCCGCCCGCGAGGACTGCCCCGAGGCGATCGCCCTGGCCCGCTCTCAGGGCATCGCCCGGGTGATCCTGCATGCCGGCGTCGAAGATCTCGACCAGCTCCTGCCCAAAGCCTGGGTGGGCGCCATCGATGTGCTGGTGGTGCCGGTTCAACCGGGCGGCGGCACCCTGGCGGCGGCGGCCCGGGCCCTCACCGCGGCCCGCGAGGCGGGCCTGCGGGTGGCCGCCAACACCACGCTCTCCACCGCCGCCCTCCCCCACTTGATCGCGGCGGCGCGGGTTCTGGCGGCGGCGCGCCCCCATGAGGTCACCTTCACCTACCCCTTCCCGATCAACGGGGCCGACCCCACCGAGGTGCCCACCCCGGCCCGGGTCGAAGTGGCCCTGCGGCCCGCCCTCGCCGTGCTCGACGCCGCCGGCCTCAACGTGGGCATCAAGGGCCTGCCGGCCTGCCTGCTCGGCAAGGAGGCCCGTCGCCTGCGCCGTACGGCCAACCGCTGGTATGTCGACGCCGACCACCAGGGCGCCCAGGCCCTGCTCTTCTTTCCCGACGTGGTGGCCTTTCACAAGGACGAGATCTGCCGCTTTTGCGCCGCCGATGAACGCTGCGACGGCTTCTTCTCGGCCTACCTGCGCCGGCCGGGCGCTGCGCAGCTCCAGCCCATCGACGAGCCGTAACAGCGAGTAACACAGCATTACAGCTCTGTTACTTCGATCCGGCCGCCCGAACCTTCTTGATCTGCTCGCTGGCCTGCAGCCGGTGGCGGGCGTCGTAGACCTCGGTCTGGGAGAGCGCGCTCAGCGCCTGCGTGCCGTCGCCTTCGAGGAGGAAGGCCTGGCCCCGGATCCAGTGGCTGCCCTCGGGCACCGGGGCATCGGCGCCGCGGGCGGTCTGAAGCTCATCGAGGGTGCGCAGGGCCCGCCGCCCGTCGCCGGCGCAGACGAAGCTGCCGGCCTCCAGGAGGTAGAGCTCCACCTTGTCCTTGAGGGTTCGGCGCGCGGTCTGAAAGCGGCCCGCCGCCGTGCGGCAGTCCTTGCGGGCCAGATCCTGCAGGGCCAGTTGGGCCTCGGGGGGCAGGTCGCCCAGGCGGGTGATCTCCGGCGGGCTGCGATCGGCGAGGGCCGCAAGGGCGGTGCGATCGGCGTTGACCTGCTCTGCCTCGGGATCGGCGGTGAGGTACCACCCCAGTCCGGCGACGATGAGAAAGAAGGGCGCCATGATCAGCCAGGCGGGCCGGCGGGGGGCCTCGGCGTTCTTGATCACGCCGCGCCCCTTGGCGGTGGCGGCTGGGCGGGCCTCGGCGCGGGGCGGCGGACGGGCGCCGCCGCGAGACGCGCCGCGCTTCTCTTCGGCCTCATCGCGGTCGTCCTCGGCGACCTGCCGCATCAAGGCGGCGATGTCATCGCCCATGTCGGAAGGGGCGGGCGCCAGCTCGGCGGCCTGGGCCGTCATCGCCGCTTCGACCTCTTCGGGCGTGGACACAATGCGCTCCAGCACCCGCACATCGCTCGTGCAGTGCTGGCAGCCGGCGAGGTGCTTGTCCAGCGCCTCCTTCACACGGGGCGCGAGGCCGGCCGGCGCCAGGGCGTAGGTGACCACCATCGGCGCCGGCAGGTGGGCGCCGCCATCCTGGG
Source organism: Alphaproteobacteria bacterium (assembly GCA_040376505.1). Lineage (GTDB taxonomy): Bacteria > Myxococcota_A > UBA796 > UBA796 > UBA2385 > JBEIQK01. The sequence continues at coordinate 1,888 of JBEIQK010000539.1, forward strand.
GATTGCCCTCCAACAGCGCCTCTGCCGCCTTGCGCGCGGCCAGCATCATCGCGGTGGCCTGCAGCTCGTTGGCCGTCTCCACCTTGCGCTTCATCACCTCGCGGGCGATCTCGGCGGTGAGCTCGCGGCGGGCATCCTCGCCCTGAAAGCGCGGCCGCACCTGGGGCACCAAGGCCGACCAGAGTGCGGGATGGCCAAAGATGCGCTCGGCCGTGCTGCGCAGGGCGTTGCGGATCGCGGTGGTCGCGGTCGCGTCGCCCGAACGCCACCGCCCGACGAGCGCGTCATCCATCTCGCTACCTCCTTGCCCCTGCTCAAAGGCCGAATGCGGCCCGGGGCACGACCCGCCCCTTGTACCGCATCTGAGGCTTCGTTGCCCCAGCCCCAACATTCGCCGAAAGGATGGACCCCGCCGGACCGACCGAAGGCCACATGAACGCGACTGCCCGAAGCCCCTCAATCCACCCCAGCGCCGACCTCATCGGCGCGCCCCTCGTGATGGTCGTGGACGATGAAGCCCTGGTTCGGCGCGCCCTGGTTCGGCTCCTGGAGCAGCAAGGCTACCGGGTGATCACCGCCAGCTCGGGCGCCGAGGCGCTCAACCTGATCACCTACAACCCCGTCGGGCTCGCGGTCGTCGACTACCACTTCGCCCACCAGAGCATGAACGGCCTGGAGCTGGTGCGCCGCCTGCACGAGGAGCGCCCGACCTTGGCGATCCTGGCCATCACCGGCGACGGCGACGCCGAGATCGCCGCCGAGATGTTGAAGGCGGGCGCCGCCGACTACTTTCGCAAGCCGGTCGACGATCACGCCCGCTTTCACCACGTCATCCGCACCTGCCTGGAGCACCGCGAAGAGCGCGAGCAGCTCGAGGCCCTACGCGCCCAGATCTCCTACCTGACCACCCTCGACCCCAACAAGCGCGGTGAGCAGCTCATCGGCAACGGCCCGGCGATGACCGCCCTGCGCCGCCAGATCGACGACGTGGCCCGCCTCCCCGTGCCGGTGCTGATCACCGGCGAGAGCGGCGTGGGCAAAGAGGTCGTCGCCCAGGAGATCCACCGCGCCAGCGCCGTCCCCGACAACCTCTTTGTCGCGATCAATTGCGCCAACCTCGCCCCCAATCTCGCCGAGGGCGCCCTCTTCGGCGGCGAGGCGGGTGCCTGGACCGACCTGCGCCGGCGTCAGGCCGGCTTCTTCGAGACCGCCAACAACGGGACCATCTTCCTCGATGAGGTGGGCGAGCTGCCCCCCGAGGTGCAGGCCAAGCTGCTGCGCGCCCTCAACGAGCGGGAATTCTGGCGGATGGGGGGCTCACGGCCGATCGAGCTGAAGGCGCGGGTGCTCTCCGCCACCAACGTCGACCTCGACCTCGCCATCCGCGAGCGGCGCTTTCGCGAAGACCTCTACTACCGGCTCAGCGTCTACCCCGTGCGGGTGCCCCCCCTGCGCGAGCGCATGGAGGACATGCCCACCCTCGCCTGGCACTTCTTGAGCAAGTACAACAAGGAGTTTGGCAAGAACATCCGCCACATCGACGACCGCGCCATGGCGCTGATGCAGGAGTACGACTGGCGCCGCAACAACGTGCGCGAGCTGCAGCGGGTGATCCAGCGCGCCGTGATCTCCTGCCGCGGCGAGGTGATCGGCGAGCGCACGCTGATCGACGTTCACGAAGAGCGCTTTCGGAGCCGCCCGGTGCGGGTCGAGCCCACCACCCAACCGCCGGCCCCGAGCCCATACCAGCCCCTGCCGCCCGCGCCGAGCCTGCCCCCGCCCTCCAACAACACGCCCCCGCACACCGCCCGCGCCCCCACCCTGCCCTACGCCGAGGCCAAGCAGGCCGCCGTGAACGAGTTTACGGTGTGGTACCTCCAAAGCCGCCTGCGCGAGGCGAGCTACAACATCACGCGGGCCGCCGAGCTGTCTGGCATGCAGGCCCCCAACTTCCACCGCCTGATGCGCAACCACGACATCAAGATCCCCCGCCAGGGGGGCGACGAGGAACCGCTTGAGCTCAACGAGGCCGCCTCCGACCGTTGAGCGCGGCCTCTTCGTCCGCGGCGGCGCGCTGGGCGACACCCTGGTGGCCCTCCCTGCGCTGGACGCCCTGCGCGCCCGCTGCCGGCACCTCACCTTCGTCGGCAGCCCGCGCTACGCCGCCCTCTTCGCCGAACGCTGCGACGCGGTGATCGACGGGCGCGGCGTGGAGAGCCTCTGGCTGCACCAGGAGGGCCCCCTGCCGGCCCCCTTCGACCTGGCCCTCTGCTTTTATGCCCCGCTGGCAGCGGCGCTGCAGGCCCGCGGCCTCCCTGCCGTCCTGGCCCTCGACGGCAAGCCGCCCGCCGGGGTCCGCGTCGATCAGCAGCTCTGGGGCCCCCTCGCCCGCGCCTGGGGCCTGCCCGCCGCGCCGCCGCCGCCGCGCCTGTCTCCCCAGGCCGGCCCCCTGCGCGCCATCGACGACCGCCTCGCCGGGCGGCGGCCCCTCGTTTTTGCGCCAGGGGCTGGCGCCTTCGACCGCCAGGACACCGACAGCGTCGCGCTGATCGAGGCCCTGCAGGCGGCGGGCCACGACCTGCTGGGCGTGGTCGGGCCCGATGATCCACGCCCCGCCGGGCTCTGTCTCTGGGCAGACCTCGACCTGCCCGCCCTGTGCGCCCTGGCCGCGCGCTGTGCGGGCTGGATCGGCATGGACAGCGGCACCACCCACCTCGCCGCCGCC
>JBEIQK010000564.1:0-4419 GCA_040376505.1 Alphaproteobacteria bacterium
GACGCCCTGCTGCCGCTCCTCCGCCCCGACGGCGTCCTCTGTATACAGACCGACAAGACCGAGCAGGCCACTGTGCGCCAGCTCACAGACGCCAGGATGGGCCGCGCCGCCTTTGTCACCACCCTCGCGGTGCGCATGAGCGCCACCTCGGGCTTCAAGATCGAGCACACCGAGAAGACCCTCGTAAAGAACGTGGAATTCATCCATGTCTACGCGCACCGGCTCAGCCTGCACGGCCGCGCCTACGAGCCCGCCGACTATGACGCCCACTACAGCCTGCGCCTGATGGGCGAGGGCGAGACCCTGCGCGTCGAGCCGCTCACCGCCGATCCCGTCGTGGCCGGCCTGCTCGCCGAGGCCGGCCTCCCCCCCCATGGCCGCAGCCTCCCGGCGCTCTACGCCCGCTCGGCGGCCTTTCGGGCCTACGCGGCGGCCCAGGCCAACCGGATCGTGCGGGCCCATACCGCCCCGGCCCCCGCTCGACGTGAACAGAGCGAAGGGCAGCTCTTCGCCGCCGACGCGCCGGCCGATCAGGTGCTCCGGCGCCGCTACGGCGCCGATGACTACTACCTCCGCCCCACCCGCAGCGGCGTGAACCAGCTCATCCCCCTCTCGCTCAAGCTGCGCCCGGTCGACCGGGTGGGTGGCCCCGACGAGGTTCTGCTCACCAACATCCTCGGCGACTGGTGGGACACCTTTCACCTCGACATGGGCAATGTCGAGGTCGAGGGCGGGGTGGAGTTCAAGAACGGCAAGAAGCCCGAGCGCCTGCTGCGGCGGCTGATCCAGCTCTTCACCCTCCCCGGCGACTGGGTGCTCGATCCCTACGGCGGCTCGGGCACCACCGCGGCGGTCGCCCACAAGATGGGCCGGCCCTGGCTCACCATCGAGGCGGGCCCCCAGGGGCTCAGCCACATCGCGCCCCGCCTGCGCCGGATCGTCGATGGCGCCGATCTCACCGGCGTGACGGCCGCGACCGGCTGGGCCGGCGGCGGCGCTTTCGGGGTGGAGCGGCTGGACGAGGGGTGGACGGATTTTGTCCCCATCCTCGACCACCCACCCCAAGACGAAGCTCCACCGAATGCGGACAGAAATTAGCGGCGCTCCAGGCCTGCTTCCCTGGCCACCCCCAGCCAGGAACGGATAGAACCGCCCACCACCCACGGTGAGCCATGCCGAGCCCGCGCCCCTCGATCGCCGCCTTCTTTGACGAGTCCCTCTCGCACACCGGCGGCGCCGCCCCGCGCTTCGTCCCGGCCGAAGAAGAGGGCGCCCATGAATGGGAGGTCATCGGCACCCCGGGCGGTCGCCTGCGCGAGGCCCCGCGCCCCGGCGACAAGGTCCTCCGCCGCGCGCTCGGCGAGGGGCGGCTGATCACCGAGCTCGTGGTGGAGCAGGTCGAGGCCGGGGCGGCCCGCTCCGGTCACCCTGTACAGGCCAGCGGCCGCCACCTCCGCCTCACCGACCGCCGCGGCCGCTTGCCCCTCGATCTCATGGTGCTGCGCCCCTCCGCCGGCCGCGCCGAGGCCGACGAGCAGCACGACGAGGCGGATGCCCACCACTCCGAGGCCGATCTGCCCGCCGAGGCCGTCGCGGTCGACGCGGCCATCGCCCTGCCCGCGCTCTCCCCTGCTCGGCGCGCCGCCATCGGCCCCCTGCTCTCCCCCGCCGCCCACACCGCCGCCCAGGCCTGGAACGCCGCCCGCCACCCCGCCCGCTCAGGGGTGGACGCCGCCGACCTCGCCACGGCCCTCGCCCCCTTCGTCGACGCCAGCGCCGCGGCCGCCGCGATCACCGCCTGGAACACGGCCAACCCCACAACGCCGATCCCGCCTGGCACGGCGCCGTGGACCGCGGCCCTGGTGGAGTGCGTCCACCAGGCCCAGCGCAAGCTCTATGTCGAGAGCCGGCAGCACGACGGAAAGGCCGGCAACTCCTTGCTCGACAGCCTGGGCCTGATGCCGCGCACCGGCATGACCCACAGCCTCGCCGCCGCCCACCGCCACACCTTCGTGCGCAGCCGCGACCGCCAGATCCGCACCGCCACCGGGGCCCGCATCACGGGGGCCACCTGGTACAACTGGATGATGAACCCCACCTTTTTGGGGCGCACCTTCAACAATCCCGTTCACTACACCTTCATCGTCAAGCTCCGCCAGGCCGAGCAGGCGCTGCACCGCAACCCGCGCTACGCCGGCATGAGCCCGGTGGAATTGGGCGCCGCGCTCTCCATCACCGAAGGGCACAAGGGCGGGCGCACCGGCACCGACGGTGGCATGCACAGCATCGGCCTCGCGGTCGACCTCAACTACGTCGGCAACCCCTACATCCTGGGCGAAGCCCGCTGCGCTTCCTGCAATGATCCGGCGGTGACGGCGGCGGTGCAGCGCGGGGCGCTGCTGATGAGCGCGCGGACCGCCAGCCTCTCGATGGCCCGCCTCGGCGCCCTGGGCGCCTCCACCACGATGAGCACGGTCGCCATCTACGATGAGCTGGCGGCCGACGATCGCGACCTGCGCGCCTACCTCGTCGCCACCACCGCCGCGATCAGCGCCCGCCTCGCCGCCGGGCCAGCCGCCAGCGCGGCCGGGCTCTTCCGCTCGAGCACCGAGAGCGTCGCCAGCGCCACCACCCGCTGGGAGGCCCAGCGCAACGCCGATCTCGCCGCCCTGCGCGCCGCCGCCAACTTCGTCGGCCGCGACCCGCGCAATGGCTTCCTCAACCTGCACCGCGATCTGGTCATCGCCTTGCGCGACGACGCCTGCCTCGCCTGGGGGGCGGTGGACTTTGGCAGCGGCGCCAGCGGCGACGTCATGCACTTCGACGACCGCCGGGCTGGACTCGGGGCCGACCTCAACGAGCGCGGCTTCCGGCCCACCCTGCCCTGCGTGAATCCGTCCGCCGCCGCGATCTCCGCCGCTGCCAGCGCCGCCTGGAGCGCGATCTCCGGCGCTGCCGCGGGCGCCGCCGCCGCCGTGAGCGCCGCCGGCGCCATCCTCGGCGCAGGGGCGGCCCCCCGCGAAGGAGAAGACGACCTCGGCGAAGACAGCGAAGCCGCCGACGAGGCCGCCGGAACGCGCATCCTCCACCGGGCCAGCACCACCCTGCCCGTCTCCGGCCGCCGACTCACCTTGCGCAAAGAGCTCACCGCCGCGGGGCTCCCCCGCACCATCGCCAACGACGAGCACGGCCGCACGGTCGACCTCGCCGCCGCCAAACGGGCCGAGTGGGCCGCCTTCTTCGGCCGCTATCGCACCATCCAGCCGATGCTCTTTCGCATGATGGAGGCCGGCGCCCCGGCCCGGCGCTACCTCCTGTCGATCTGGGGGGTGGTCACCCCCGACGACACCCGCCCGGATCGCGAGGACAGCGCGTCGGCCCCCCTCCTCGTCGCCAGCCGCGAGGCCGTCGACAGCCGGGGCATGGGGCGGCGCCCAGGCGAGCCCGCCTCGGTCGAGGGCCCCAGCGAGGCCGAACAACGGCGGCGGGCCGAGGTGCGGCGGCGCAACGAGGCCCTGGCCACCGAGCTCCGCACGATGGGGGTGGAGGTGGAGGGCCACTTCGAGGCCGTCCCCCTGCTCCTCGCCGAGGCCTCGGCCGAGCAGATCCGCCGCATGGCCCAGTCGCCGCGGGTGGGCGCCATCTACCTCCGCGAGCTCGATGGCGTCGACAACCTTGGCACCAGCCTCGCGATCAGCCGCGGGGCGGGGGCCGTCGCCGATGGCTTCACCGGCAGCGGGGTCAAGGTCGCCGTCTGGGAGCGCGGCCCCGACAACACCACCAACCTCTCGATCACCGCCCAATTCGCCACCGGCATCGCGGCCACCACCAGCCAGCACGCCCGGCTCACCACCGGCATCATCCGAAACAGTCAGGCCGGCGGCCCCAATGGCTACGCTTCCGCCGCCACAATGTACGCGGCCAACAGCTACGGCCCCCAAGCGCTCTACTGGGCGGCGATCACCCAGACCTGCTCGGTGGTGAGCCAGAGCTTTCACCACCCGGCTGAGGAGACCTCCGGCGACCTCTCCAGCGACGATCTGCTCAAGGACTACCTCGCCACCCACTACCCCTTCCCCACGATCGTGATGGCGGCCGGCAACGGCGGCAGCACCGAGTACGTCAACCACAAGAGCTTCAACACGCTCACGGTGGGCTCTCACAACGACAACGCCAGCGCCATCGTCGCCTCGTCGGTCTTTCGCAATCCCAACTCCGAGCATGGCGACCGCGAGCTGCCCGAGCTGTCGGCCAACGGCGACGGGGTCACGGCGGTCGGCCTGACGATGAGCGGCACCAGCTTCGCCGCACCGGCGGTGGCCGGCGCTGCCGCACAGGTGATGCAGGTCGACGGCGCGCTCAAGCTCTGGCCCGAGGGGGTGCGGGCCATCCTGCTCGCCGCCTGCCGCCTCAATCCCC
>JBEIQK010000151.1:0-10631 GCA_040376505.1 Alphaproteobacteria bacterium
CCAAAGATGCCGTTGCCCACGATCACCGCGGCCGCGACCGCCAACGAAAGACCCAGGGCCGAGAGGGCCTCGGGCGCGGTCAACACCGCCCAGACCGTGGACAGCTCGCCGGAGACCTGCACCACCAGGGCCACCAAGGGCACCACGAGGAGCAGCCCGAGCCAGCCCACCACGCCGAGAAAGACCAGCCGCTCGACCCCTTGGGGCCGACGCCGCGCCACATTGCTACCCATGCGCGCTCCCTGCGCGGCGCGCCAGGGCGCCGGCCAGCGGCTGCAAAAACAGAGCGAGGGCCAGCAGGACGAGGCTCACCGCCGCAGCGCCGCCGGGGTTTCCCGCCTCGACCTCACCCAGGATGTAGACCGGCGCCACCAGCGTCTGGTGCGGGATGTTGCCCGAGACCGCCGCCAGCGAGCCGAATTCCGCCACCGAACGGGCAAAGGTCTGCACCGCGCCGGCCGCCACCGCGGGCAGAATCGGCGGCAGCAGCACTCGGACCAGGGTCACGAGCGGGCTCGCCCCCAGGGTGTAGGCCGCTTCTTCTTCGGCGGGGTCCAATTCTTCGAGCACGGGCTCCACCGCCCGGACGCAGAAGGGCAGGGTCACAAAGAGCAGAGCCAGCACGATGCCAGCCTTGGAGAAGGCGACGGGCATGCCCGCGGCGATCAAGGCCGAGCCCAAGGCCGTCTGGGGGCCAAAGAGGGCCACGATGAGCACCCCCGCCACCAGCGTGGGGATGGCCAGGGGCAGATCGACCAGGGCGGCGATCAGGCGCCGGCCCGGCACATCCCAGCGCACCAGCACCCAGGCGATCGCCGTGCCCACCACACTGTTCACCAGGGTCGCCACCGCCGCCGTCCCCAGCGACAGGCCGATGGCGTCCAGCGCCGCCGGCTCGGTCACCGCCGCCCAGAGGGCAGCAGGCCCGCCGCGCAGGCCGGCGCCGACCAGGGTCATCACCGGGAGGGCCACCAGCAGCCCCACCCAGGCGAAGACCCCGATCCGCAGCAACATCCCGCTCATGGCGCAGCCGGCCCGGCCTGATCGTACACGCCACCCTTGTCAAAGACCTTCGCCTTGACGGCGGCCCAACCCCCAAGGTCGCGCACCGTAAAGGCCTCGGTGGGGGTGGGCAGACCCGGCGGCGTCAGGGTCTCGTCGACCGGGCGCAGGCCGTACTCGGCGAAGGCCTTCTGGGCCTCGGCGCTGTGGAGGAACTCGACGAAGGCCTTGGCGAGATCCTGGTTGCCATGCTTCTCGGCGTAGCGGTCGACCACCACCACCGGGTTTTCGATGAGGATGGTGCTGGGCGGCACGACATAGTCGATGGCAACGCCCCCCTTGCGGGCCACCAGCACCTCGTTCTCATAGGTGATGGCCGCGTCGCCGACCCCCTTTTCAAAGTTGACGATCGACTCCCGCGCGCCCTTGTCCATGACGGTCACCCGACGGAGGACGCCGCGCAGCAGGCCGGTGGCCCCCGCCTCATCGCCGGCCGTCACCCCCGAAAAGCCCCGCAGGCCAGCACCCCAGATGGCGAGCACATTCCACATCGCGCCGCCGCTGGTGCGCACATTGGGGGTCAGCACCGCCACCCCTTCGCGACTCAGATCGCTCCAGTCGGCGATTCCTTTGGGGTTGCCCGACCGCACCGCGATCACCGCCAGCGAGCGACTGGCCATGCCGCCATGGGCGCCAGACCGCCAGTCGTGGGTGATCAGGCCCGCCTCTTCCAGCACGGCCACATCGGGGTCCAAGGAGAGCGCCACCACGTCGGCCTCAAAGCCCTCCTTCACGGCCCGGGCCTGGGCGCCGGAGCCCTGGTAGCTCTCCTCGAAGGTCACCGTCTCGCCGGTCTTCGTCTTCCAGGCCGCCGCAAAGGCCGGCAGGATCGCCTTTCCGTAGGCCTCCCGCGGCGTGGTGTAGGCCGCCAGGGTGAGGGTTCGGGCGCCGCCGGCCCCTTCGGCGACGGGCGCCGGATCCGACGAGCAGGCGAGCAACAGGAGCGCGAGCATGGGTTCACCTCTACGGGCCCCCAAGCAAGTCTCGTGCCAGGAACCCTCCGCCCCGGAGATCGGCCCGGCGGCGTCGGGGTGTCGGGCCCCGCCGCCTGGGATCACGGATTTTCCGTGACGGGTCTCGCTTTTCCGTGACGGCCCCGCGGCCGAACCCGGGCGCCCTGCCCCGGTGACACAGTCTCCTCCGAGCAGGGTGCACCGACGATAGCAAATCTCTGCTCACCCTGTCACGGCTGGTGGCCTCGACCGCACCTGGAAACGGTGGGGTGGACCGGCCCCTTGATCGATCGGGGCACCGAGTCCGCGCCGCGCACCGCCGGGAGGTCGCTCGGACGCCGAGCGCGCCCCTCTTTTGACCCTCCATCGGTCGGCCTTGGCGCTGCACCGATCCCAACGGCGCCACCCTCGACCTGCGGGGTCAGCCCACGGGGCTGTGGGCCCTGGGCGGCCTGCAGCGGCCCCTCTGGTTTGAGTCCAGCGCCGTCCCCGAGTTGGCAGAGCAGGTCGCCGCCTTGACGCTGGCCTTGTCGGTGCGCAGCGTTAGGCCGCCCGCGGCGGTGACCCTGCCGCCGGTCCCGGCCGAGCACCTCGCCGTCCTCCCCTGAACGGAGCCCCCATGAGCCTGCACATCAACAGCACCGCCCCCGACTTCGCTGCCGACACCTCTCTGGGGCCCATCCAGTTTCACGACTGGGCCGGCAAGGACTGGGTCATCTTCTTCTCCCACCCCCGCGACTTTACGCCGGTCTGCACCACCGAGCTGGCTGCCGCCGAGCGCCTCACCGGCGCCTTCGCGGCCCGCGGCGCCAAGATGCTGGCCATCAGCGTGGACTCGGTGGACGACCACTGCCGCTGGCTGGGCGACATCGAGGAGACCCAGGGCGTGCGCCCCTCCTTCCCCATCGTCGCCGATCCCGACCGCGCCGTGTCGACGCTCTACGACATGATCCCGCCGAACGCGCCCAACACCTTCACGGTGCGCTCCGTCTTCTTCATCGATCCCAACCGGCAGGTGCGGGCCATCATCACCTACCCGGCCTCCACGGGCCGCAACTTCGACGAGCTGCTGCGGGTCCTCGACTCGCTTCAGCTCACCGATGTGCACAAGGTGGCCACGCCGGCCAACTGGCGCCACGGCGATGACGTGGTGATCGTGCCCGCCCTCACCGATCCCGATGAGATGGCCCGCCGCTTCCCCAAGGGCTGGAAGGTGCTCAAGCCCTGGCTGCGCATCACGCCGCAGCCGGTGTAATCGGCGACCGGGCACGGAAGGTCGGCGCGGAGCCCGCAGCCCAGCCGGCCTCCGCGCCCTGAGCCACCGTCTCCTGGGATGGAGGGGAGCGGGTCGACTCAGTCGACGGAAAACTGACCCTCCACCGTGTGGGTCAGGGTGAGGTAGGCCTCGGCGACGTACTCCTCTTCGCTGTGGGCGAAGGTGAGGGCCGTGGGGTCGAGGGGGGCGGCCATGGCGTAGATGAACCAGTCGGCGTCGGTATAGGCGGAGACCGCCGGGTCTTCGTGAACAAACCAGTCGTCGACCCGGGCCACGTCACTGCTGAAGGTGAAGCTGGTGTTGGCCGCCGCGGTGGCCGGGTCCCACCAGACGCCGGAGGCCGGGTCGTTGAGGGCCTCGGCGCAGGTGGTGGCCACCATCTCCCAACTGCCTGCGTAGCGGTTGCGGTAGCCCACGGCCTCGGCCAGCGCGCCAACCCCTTCAAAGGTCTGGACACAGTCGTCGACGCCGGCGATGGGGTAGAGAAAATCCCAGTCGAGGGTGTAGGTGAGGGTGAAGCCGGTGAGGTGGTCGACATAGCCGGGCTCCGCGTCGGCGTCGGCGTCGCTGTCGGCGTCTGTGTCGGCATCGCTGTCGGCGTCGGCATCGCTGTCGGCATCGGCGTCGCTGTCCGTGTCGGAGTCGCTGTCGGCATCCGTGTCAGCATCGACCTCCGAGCAGTCCGGGCTGCCCCAGCAGCCGTTGTCTTCGCAGTCGAAGTAGCCGTCCCGGTCGTTGTCGGCGGCGTCGGTGCAGTCCCCCGACTCGTCGCCCTCGTAGAGGGGCTCCGCCGCCTCCTTCTCGCTGGGGGCGGGGGTGCAGGCGAGCAGCAGGGCGAGCAGGGGCGTCATCGGGGGCCTCGTTGGGCCCACTGTAGCGGAGAACGCCGGAGATTCCCAGGCGCGACCGCGGGCCGGATCAGGCCGGAAGTGCAAGCGGCTGGAGGGACGCCACGAACAGTCCGGGCCCCTGGGCGGCCGGGTCGGGGGGCAGCACCGTCCAGGACTGCAAGCGCAGGCCGCCCGCCGCCGCCAGGGCCCGCAGCCCGGCCTCCGAGAAGCCCAGATGCTGGTGGCCCATCGTGCTCTGGTAGTCCTCGCGGTCATGCTCCACCATGTCGAGCAGGACGAGGCGGCCGCCGGGCCGCAGGATGCGGGCCACCTCGGCGAAGACGGGGGCCACCTCGCGCACATGGTGCAGCACCAGCGCGCAGACGGCGAGGTGCACCGTGGCGGCCTCGATCGGCATGGCGTCGAGCAGGCCGCGGCGCAGGCTCACCTGGGGCAGCTCGGCGGTGCGCTCGGCGGCGACGGCGCGCATGGCCTGCTCGCGGTCGAGGCCGATCACCTGCGCGGCGCCGTGGGCCAGGGCCGGCAGCAGCGCGCCGGTGCCGCAGCCGAGGTCCGCCCGCACCTGCTCGGGGGGCAGCAGGGCGCCCAGCAGGTGGGCCAGAAAGCCCTCGCCAAAGAGCTCGCGGCGGACCTGATCCCAGCGGCCGCCGAGGCGGCGAAAGAGCTCCTCGCTGTCGGCGGTGCGGTTGGCCAGCACGCCGTCGAGTCGGCGCAGGTCTTCGGCGTAGAGGCTGGCCGGCGCCTCGGCCTCGGCCTCCACGGCGGCGGAAACGACGGCCCACAGGGTGGAGAGCTCGGCAGGCAGCTCTTCTTCGACGAGGCGGTAGTAGGTGGCGGTGCCCACCCGGCGGCGCAGGACCCAGCCGCCGCCGTCGAGCAGCTTCAAGTGCCGGCTGACGGTGGGTTGGGAGGTCTGCAGCACGCGGGCGAGCTCGCCCACAGCGAGCTCTTCGCGGGAGAGCACCCGCAGGAGGCGCACCCGGATGGGCTCGGAGAGGACGACGAGGCGGTCGAAGAGGGGGCTCATCTTTTTGGGGTAGCGCCTTGGCGTTCATTCGTCCATTCGGATACCCGGATGGAGCTGGCGGGGCGAGCCCCGCCGAAGGCACCCACCCCGGTTGGAGTCCCCCATGATCGCCACGATCTCCGCGACCTCGCCCTCTTTCATGAACACCGGCCTGCCGCTGTTCGCCCAGCTCCCCTACAAGGTCCGCGACATGTCGCCGGGCGCCGTGCGCTTCGGCCGCAAGGAGCTGGAGCTGGCCCTGGTCGAGATGCCCGGCCTCGCCGCCCTCCGCGAGGAGTTCGGCGCCGCCCAGCCGCTCAAGGGCGCCAAGATCATGGGCTCGCTGCACATGACCATCCAAACCGCCGCCCTGATCGAGACGCTCACGGCGCTGGGCGCCGATGTGCGCTGGGTCTCCTGCAACATCTTCTCCACCCAGGATCACGCCGCCGCCGCCGCCGTCGTCGGCCCCAATGGCACCAGCGAAGATCCTTCCGGCGTGCCGGTCTACGCCTGGAAGGGCGAGACCCTTGAGGAGTACTGGTGGTGCACCATGCAGGCCCTGGTGTGGCCCGATGGCTCCGGCCCCAACCTGATCCTCGACGATGGCGGCGACGCCACCCTGCTCGTCCACCTCGGCTACGAGCTCGAAGTCAAGGGCGAGCTGCCCGACCCCACCAAGGCCAGCAGCCACGAGGAGAGCATCATCCTGCAGCTCCTCCTCGACGTGCGCCACGCCATGGGCGACCGCTACTGGCACGCCTTCGCCGCCGCCATCCGCGGCGTGTCGGAGGAGACCACCACCGGCGTTCACCGTCTCTACGAGCGCGCCCAGGCCAGCACCCTGCTCTTCCCGGGCATCAACGTCAACGACTCGGTCACCAAGTCCAAGTTTGACAATGTGTACGGTTGCCGTCACAGCCTCGTCGACGCCATCATGCGCGCCACCGACGTGCTCCTCTCCGGCAAGAAGGTGCTGGTGCTCGGCTACGGCGACGTGGGCAAGGGCTCGGTGGAGAGCCTGCGCGGCCAGTACGCCCGCGTGGCCGTCACCGAGATCGACCCCATCTGCGCGCTCCAGGCCTGCATGATGGGCCTCGACGTGGTGCGCATCGAAGATGTGGTGGCCACCACCGACGTCTTCGTCACCGCCACCGGCAACAAGGCGATCATCTCGGCGGCCCACATGGCCCAGATGAAGCACAACGCCATCGTCTGCAACATCGGCCACTTCGACAATGAGATCGACATGGCCGGCCTCGCCGCCATGGCCGACAAGGGCGAGGTCGAGAAGATCGAGATCAAGCCCCAGGTCCATGAGTGGAAGTTCAAGAACACCACCCACGGCCCCCATGGCGGCGGTCACTCGATCATCATCCTGGCCGAGGGTCGTCTGGTCAACCTGGGCTGCGCCACCGGCCACCCGAGCCTCGTGATGAGCGCCAGCTTCACCAACCAGACCATCGCCCAGATGGAGCTGCACGCCCGGGCCGAGTCCTATGGCGTGAACCAGGTGGCCAACCCGGGTGGACAGAAGCCCGAGGTCGTCACCCTGCCGAAGCACCTCGATGAGAAGGTGGCCCGCCTGCACCTCGGCAAGTTCGGCGCCAACCTCACCGAGCTGAGCCCCGAGCAGGCCTCCTACATCGGCGTCACCGTGCAGGGCCCCTACAAGGCCGAGCACTACCGCTACTAAGCGGATGTGAACAGAGGCCCCCTGGCTCCCCTGGGGCCGGGGGGCTTTGTTTTTTCAGTCGCCCGCCCCTTCCAGCAGGCGCTTGAGGCGGGCCAGATCGGCCTCAACGGCCCGCCGCATCGCCATCCAGGAGGACACCTGCGCCTAAAAGCCGTTGGGCTCGACGCGGTTGCGCAGGGTCACCTCTGTGCCCGACGATGTAGGAGGAAGCGAGCCACAAAGGAGCGGCGGCGGCCCGCGGCGGCGGCGACGGACACTCCACCGAGCGGAAGCCTCGCACCCATCCGAGGTCCGGTCGGGGGCCTGGGCGAAGGCGGCGACCCCGTCGGAGGGCCGGCGGATCTCGATGCGGGTGAGGACATCGACCGGCACGGCGCCTCCGCAGTTGGGCCTCGATCGTCCCTTCTTCGGGGCACGATCCGTCGGTTCACAGATACGAAGAAGGAGCGCCTGACGCCAGCGGTTCGCCCCATTAGGTTGCACCTGCATCTTGTTGGAGCTCCCTTTGGCCAGCCACCGTCACCTTGCCGCCCCCTCCCAGGCCACCCAGGCCGGCCCCCGGCCGCCCGCCGCGGCCCCCAGCCGCAGCAACGCCCACCTCCAGGATCGGCTACGGGGCGCGCTCTCCGGCAAGGAGGCTCCCGCGCGAAGGGGCAGCGCCCTCCCCCAGGCCGACCGACTGGGCGCCGCCTTTGGCCTCGATTTGAGCGCGGTGCCGGTCTACTTCGGGGTGGGCGGTGCCCTGCGCGGGGCCCAAGCGGCTGCGGTCACCGATGGCAAGGCGATCGCCTTCGCCGAAGACCGGGTGGATCCCGCGGTGGCGGCCGAAGAGGTGGCTCACCTCGCCCAGGCCCAGGGCGGCGGCATGGGCGGCGCCGGCATCGACAGCGGCGGCGCCACCACCCAACGCGGGCCCGCCGAGGCCGAGGCCAAGGCCGCCGGACGCGAGGCCCTGGCGGGGGGCCAGCCGCAGGTGCAGGAGGGCCTCGACGCCAGCCTGCACCGCGCGGTGGAGAACCCGCGCGTACACGACGACGACCCCACCGACGACTGGGAGAAGGTGCACCGGCAGACGGTGCTGGCCGACGGCTACGCCACGGACGCCGACGGGATGCCCACCGATCAGGCCTCGTCCACCACCGCCGCCCGCTCCTGGGAGGTCTCGGTGGTGAGCACCAAAGACAGCCCCCTGCTGCTGAGCGGCTCGCCCCGAGAAGAGGATCTGTTTACGGTTGTCGCCGAGGGAGAGGACTGCACCGGCGTTGGCGACCCAGTTGTGGCCCAGCACGGCGATGTGGTCGATCCAAACGTCGTGGTGCGCGCCCAGGAGGATGCCCTCTACATCCATGGCGGCCCCTCGCTGGACGACATCCGCCAGGGTGGGATCGGCGACTGCTATTTCCTGGCCGCCGTCTCCGAGATCGTCTCCGGGGATCCAAACCGAATCCTCTCGGCGGTGCAGCCCGCTGGCGACAACGTCAACGTCAATCTGTTCAAGTACGACGGCGCCAACTGGGTGGCCCACTCCATCACCACCGACCGCACGCTGATGCACTTCCTCAGCAAGAGCGACCCCACCACCACCTATGACGGACTGGTCGGCGCCGGGGCCCGGGTGGGCGACAGCCCGGTCGGCTCAGAGTGGTATGCCGATGTGTCTGACGCCGGTGTCCTCACGATCACGCGGCGCGATGTCTACGAGATGGCGCTGTGGGCGCCCATCCTGGAGAAGGCCTACGCCCGCTTCGCCGAGCAGACCAACCAGTACGGCGGGGGGCCGGCCCGCGACACGCCCAACGCCGGCGCCAGCGGCTATGAACAGATCAACGGCGGTTGGGAAGATCAGGTGTACCCGATCTTTTATGGCGACGACATGGTCACCCACCGGCAGGAGGGCATGAATTACGCCCCCGGGCAGGATCTGGTGCCCCTCAACGTCGACGCCATCACAAACCTGCTGCGGCTCAACGGAGCGGGCCAGGCGGGCACCTCCTTCATGCTGTCGGTGGACCTCGATCAGGACTCCGCCGTCGACCGCCTCGTGCAGCTCATCGACTTCATCCGCGGCAGCAAAGACGCGGCGCGCTACCCCACCCTGCTGCGGGTGATGGGTCAGGTGCGCGGCCTCGCCGCCACCTTCCAGGCGGCCGCGGGGGCCGATCGCCAGGCCGCCCTCGAGCGCCTCGCGAAGGGCTGCGCCCGCCAGGCCGCCCCCGGCGCCTGGCCCGTGCTGGAGAGCCTGCGCAGCAAGAAGATCTACAATGACCTCTTCGAGCACCTCAACATCGTCGGCCACCTGGGGTCTGACAGCAGCAACGGGCGGCGCGCCACCTACGCCGATCACGCCTACGCGGTGCTCAGCGCCGCCTTCGTCGACCAGGCCGGCGCCGCAATGGCGCTCACCCCCTCCAACATCGCGGCCCAGGTCGCCAACATCAGCGGCAGCGGCTCCACGGTCACCCTGCGCAACCCGCACCACACCAATGAGCCGAACCTGCCCACCTCTGGCGCCGACGCCGACAGCGAGGACGGCGTCTTCACGATGTCCCTCGACCAGTACCTGCGCTCCTTCGCCTTGCAGGAAGTTGCCCGGGTGAAGGACACGCCGTGATCGCCCTCCTGGCCTTTGCCTGCAGCGCGGCGCCGGCGCCCGACCCCGCGCCCGTGCCCGCGCCCGCGCCCGACCCCATCCTTCACCTCTCGCCCGCCGACCTCTCCCCCCTCCAGACCGCCCTTCAGGCGCGGCTGGAGGGCGACAGCAGCCCCCTCTCCGTACACCTCGACGCCGGGCGGTACGCCGATCTGCGCATCGATCTCTCCGACATCAGCGGCGTTGACATCTCCGTTCAAGCCGCCGCCGGTGTCTTCGTGGCCGGGCCGGTGGTGCTGCGGGGTCGCCGCGTGGAGCTCGATGGGATCAGCCTGACCGAAGAGGGCCGCCTCACGATCGAGGCCACCACCACCGTATCGGTGCGTGGCCTCCACCTCGAAGGCATCGACGGCGCCGCCGTGGGCGCCGGCGACCGGGCCCGCGGCAGCCTCGTCGACCTCACCGGCCGCGAGATCGCGCTGCGCGACCTCCAGCTGCGCGGGTGCGCCATGACCCAGGGCAGCCTGCTCACCCTGGCGGCACCCCGCGTGGAGGTCGACACCCTGCAGATCGCCGACTGCACCGCCGCACGCGCCCTCGACCTCCTCGGCGCCCAGAACGTCGATCTACGCGGCCTCACCGTCGATCTCGGCTCCACCATGATGCTGCTCCGCCCCCAGGGCACGATGGCGCTGACCCTCCGCCAAAGCGACATCACCCTCAGCGCCCCCCGTCAACTGGGCCTGCGCGCCGGCATGGTGCAGGACGAGGTGACCCTGCACACCCGGTCCCCTTGAGGCAGGCCTCAGGTTAGCAGGGCCCCCCGCCGAGGACGACGCCGTGCCCACCCACCTGCTCGCTGAGATTCGCGCTGAGATCGCCGCCCCCATCGCCGCCGCCCTGGCCGCGCGCGGGGTGAACGAGGAGGTGCTGCTCACCCCGCCGGCCAACGCGGACTTTGGCGACCTCGCCCTGCCCTGCCATCGCTTCGCCAAGGCCCTGCGCAAGGCGCCCCAGGCCATCGCCACCGAGCTCATCGCCGTGGTGACCGCGCTCCCCATCGTCGCCGAGGCCAGCGCCGTCGCCGGCTACCTCAACATCAGCCTGCGCTGGCCGGCCCTAGCCGGGCGGGTCTGCGCCTGGGCCACCCAGGATGCCGGCGCCCATGGCCAGAGCGATCAGCTCGTCGGGCAGCAC
>JBEIQK010000155.1:0-10496 GCA_040376505.1 Alphaproteobacteria bacterium
GACGCCACGCAGAACAACCTGCTCTGGTATGCGATGGCCTATGGTTTGTATACCTTTGCCACCTCCGACACCCTGTACTTCAGCAACAGTTGTGGCACCCACGCGCTCGGCATCCACTACCTGCGTCTGGCGATCTCTCCGCCCACGGCGGAGGCCAACTTCAAGGCCTGGCTGGCCGATCCACAGACCGTCCAGCTCACCGAGCCCGTTGCCATCACGGTTGTCGGCATCCGCTTCATGGAGAATGGCAAGAATTATGTGATGAGCAATGGGAGCTTTACGGGTACAAATGGCGCCCCCACCTGGACGGCCCAGGGCGGCAGCTCCTGCGCGCCCTGGTGGGACCTCGCCGCCAACAGCCCTGCCGTCGCCCCCTTCGGCATCATCGACCCCCTCGACGAGGCGGCCGTGGCGAACTGGGCGAAGGCCGGTCAGGATGTCGCCGACGCGGTGAACGCAGGCAAGCTGCGCTTCCTCATCGCAGGGGAGTAGGTGGCCCCAGGCTCCGGCAGAGTCGGAAGCCGATCAGCGGGCCGGCGTAGCCTTGCCAGGCAGAAGTTCGGTTTTCCTGTCGGCCGTAGAACGCGGCACCGGACCATGCGCCGCCTCGGGTGGAGCGCCAGACCTCCGGCCCGCCCACGTCGTCCAGGTCAGGCAGCACCGCACGACCGTCTACGATGAGCCCCTCGCCGCGCACCGCGAAGCGGTCGAGGCACCATTCACGCACATTGCCCGCCAACCCCGCCACGCCATAGACGCTGCGGTCCTGGGGTGGCGTCCCCACCGCCCACGGCTTGGGCCGCCCCGGCCGGGCGGTCTGCAGGGCCGCCCAGGTGTGCTCCAGGTGCGCCCCCCAGGGGTAGGGCTGTCCGTCCACGCCGCGACCGGCCTTCTCGCGCTCCAGCTCGGCGGGCAGGCGCCAGGGCCGCCCGCTGCGCGCCGCCTCCCAGGCCGCGTAGGCCCGCGCCGCCTCCCAGGTCACCATCACCACCGGCCAGTCCGGCTGCCACAGATCGCCCTCGGCGTCGGCGATGAGGCGGTAGCGGCCCTGCTCGTCGCGGCCATACTGAGGCCGGGCCTCGGCGTCCTTCTCCACCCGCAGGCGGGGCTCCCAGGCCAGGGCCTCGGCCTCCCGGCCCTGGGCCACCAGATCATCGAGGAATGCGATGTACTCGGCGTTGGTGACCGGGTGGCGCCGGATCACGAAGCCATCGATCCACACCCGCTGGCGGGGGATGGCGTAGCGGGCCTCCCCTCCGCCCACCCAGGCCGGGCCGGCCGGCACATAGACATCGTCGGGCCCCAACGCGCCCAGCGGCGGCAGCCAGACGGGAGTGTTTATCGTTTGTGTCCAGTCCCCCCCGCGGGTCAGCTCCACGGGCAGACAGACCTCCGTCCGCCCCGGCGCCCGCAGGCGCAGCCTCCAGCTCCCCGCCGGCAGGCGCAGGTCGACCACCGGGCCCGGGCCCAGGGCCCGCCGCTCGACACCCTCGAGGCGCCGGTCGACGAGGCCGAGCCGCTCCAGCTCCACCTCGGCGGCGGGGGGCTCGGTGAAGACCGTGAGGCGGCCCAATCCCTCGATCCAGGCCCGATGGGCGCCCCGGTCGTGCTGGCGCAGCAAGATGAGGTGCCGGGCCGCCTCGATGCGGTCCTGGCGGACCAGGGCCTCGGCGTGGCGGGCCTGGTGCAGATCGGCGAGGCCGGCGTGGGCCTCGGGCAAGTCGGGCTCGTGGGTGAGCGCCCGCTGTAGATGGCTGAAGATCTCCACCTCCAGGCGCACCGCGGCCTCGGCGAGGTCCTGGGCGGCCTCCTCCTGGGCCCAGACCGGGCGGCGTTCGGCGTCGGGGGCGTGGGCCGGCAGGGCGGCGCGGGCGGCCTCGGCGATGGCCTGTTGGGCGCGGGCCCGGCTCCGAAGGCCCTCGGCCTCCTCGCGCAGACGGGCCGCGGCGGCCACCTCTCCCAGGGCGATCTGGCGGCGCTGGGCCCCGCTCAGCCAGGCCTGCAGCGCGGCAGCGAAGGCGGCGCCGTCGGCGAAGCGCTCGCTCGGCTCGGCCGCCATCGCCTTGTGCACCAGCTCCACCAGGGCCACGGGGAGCTGCGGATCTTCGATGCGCGGCACCTCGCCGCAGCGCAGCCCACCCAGCACCCGCAGGGTCGCCAAGCCCGACCAGGGCGCCCGACCGAGCAGCACATGAAAGAGCACGGCGCCGAGGCCATAGACGTCAGACGGCGGCCCGATGAGGTCGATGTCGCCGGCGGCCTGCTCGGGGGGCATGTAGGCCGGGGTGCCCATCACGGCGCCCACCTGGGTGAGCCGGCCCTCCACCGCAGCGCCGACAAAGCGCGCCCGGTCGCGCTCGCGCCAGCGGCCAAGGCCCCAGTCGAGGAGCAGCACCTCGCCAAAGCGCCCGACCATGATGTTGTCGGGCTTGATGTCGCGGTGCACCACCGAGCGGCTGTGGGCATAGGCCACGGCCTCGGCCACCTTGAGCACGATGGCGATCAGATCCTGGGGCGGCGGCTCGCCGGTGGGGCGGGGCCCGCGCTCGGTGATGAGGGCGCTGAGCGTGCGGCCCTCGACCTCCTTCATCGTGAAGGCCGGCCGCCCGTCGGCGGTGCGGACGAGGTCGTGAACGGGCACGATGCTGGGATGCTCCAGGGCCGCCGTCACCCGGGCCTCGGCGAGGAAGCGCTCCAGGGGCACCTCGCCGGCCAGCTCGGCGTGGATCACCTTGCGCACCAGCACCCGGCCGAGCACCCGGTCGCGCACCCGCTGCACCTCGCCCATGCCGCCGCGGCCGATCACGCCGAGGAGCTCGTAGCGGTCGCCGGCCTCGGGCAGGGGGGCCTGCGACAGCGGAGCGGCGTCGACGCTGGAGGGCGGATCGCTCATCCCCTCGTCGTCGAGGCGCAGCGTCTCGCCCTCAAAGAGGTCCAGGGTGACGGCGTTGCTGAGGCGAGGGGTGGACATCGGCGCCGGGGGGAGGGGTGCGGCTAATCCAGACGGGCCGCGCTGCCAAAGGGGAGCCTCGACCGGCCTCCTCGCTCAGCCGCCCAGCCGGCCAAAGACCCAGTGCAGAAAGCGGAAGGGGTACTCGGCCTCCTGGGCGGTGAAGCGCACCTCCAGGCGCCGCTCGCCGCCCTTGGCGAGGGCGAAGCGGGCTGGCTCGCCGGTGATGAGCTTGGTGAGGTGGGCCGCGGGAATGGGGCTGCCCTCGTGCAGATCGAGGAGCACGCGCACACCCAGCCAGGTGAGGCGCTCGATGCCGAGCTCGCGGCAGCGCACCTTGGCCTCGGCCAGCCAGCCCAGGTTGAGCACCTCGGGTGGCGCGGCGCCATACTGCGACTCCCAGGCCGACAGCACGTCGCGCACCTCGTGAACGGTGCGGGCCGCCGCCAGTCGCCGGTACTCGGTCAGTCGCTCCTGCAGGTCGTCGATCCAGACGTCGGGCAGCAGGGCCGGCACCGGGATCTCCAGCTCGGGCTCCAGGCGGGCGCGGGAGACCTCGCCCCGGGCGCTGGCGATGGCCTCTTCGAGCAGGGTGATGTAGGTGTCGAGGCCGACCGCCTCGATGTGGCCGTGCTGCGACTCGCCCAGGAGGTCGCCGGCCCCGCGCAGCTCGAGGTCGGCGCTGGCGATGGCGAAGCCGGCGCCGAGCTCGGTGTGGTCTTGAAGGGCTTTGAGGCGCGCCATCGCCTTGGCGGTGAGGCCGGCCCCCTCGGGCACCAGCAGGGTGCAGCGCCCGCGCACCGAGCCGCGGCCGACCCGCCCGCGGAGCTGGTGGAGTTGGGCGAGGCCGAGCTCGTGGGCGTCGTTGACCAGGATGGTGTTGACCTGCGGCATGTCCACGCCGCTCTCGATGATGGTGGTGCAGAGCAGGATGTGCTGCTTGCGCTGCACAAAGCCCACCAGCACCGCTTCAAGCGCGCCGGGCTCCATCTGTCCATGGGCGACGGCCACGGTGGCCTCGGGCACCAGGGCAAAGAGGCGCCGCTCGATGGCGTGGATGCTCTCCACGCGGTTGTGAACAAAGAAGACCTGCCCGCCGCGGTGCAGCTCGTAGAGGATGTCGTCGCGGATCTGGGCGTCATTCCACTGACTGACCCGGGTGATCACGGGCTGGCGGCCGTGGGGGGGCGTGGTGATCGAGCTGACCGCCCGCAGGCCGCTGAGCGCCATGTGGAGCGAGCGGGGGATCGGCGTGGCCGACATGGCGAGGTACTCGCAGGGCACGGTGGCCCAGCCCATCGCCGCGCTCTTGAGCTTCTCTTTCTGTTTTACGCCAAAGCGGTGCTCCTCATCCACCACCACGAGGCCCAGTCGCTTGAGCTCGAGCGAGCGACCGAGCAGGCTGCTGGTGCCGATCACGATGTCGACGCTGCCCTTGGCGATGTCCTCCACCACCCGTTTGCCCTCGGCCCCGGCGCGTAGGCCGCTCAAAAGCTCGACCCGCACGGGCAGATCGGCGAAGCGGGCCTTGAAGGTCTCGTAGTGCTGAAAGGCCAGCACGGTGGTGGGGCAGAACACGGCCACCTGCCGGTTCTCGAGCACCACGCGCAGGGTGGCCCGCATCGCCACCTCGGTCTTGCCAAAGCCGACGTCGCCGACGATCAGGCGGTCCATTGGCTCGTTTTTGGCGAGGTCGTCGAGCACATCGCGGATCGCCGCCAGCTGGTCGTCGGTCTCCGTGTAGGGAAAGGCGGCCTCGAACTGGTGGTAAAGCTCGGGCAGGGGCCCATCGTAGGCGTGGCCGGCCACGCTCTGGCGCTGGGCGTACAGCTCGACCAACTGGAAGGCCAGGGCCGAGATCTTGTCCTTGACCTTGGCCTTCTTGGCGGCCCAGGTGACCCCCCCTAACTTGTCAAGCGCGGGCTCGGCGCCGTCGGCGACGCGGAAGCGCTCGAGCTGATCGAGCTGGGTGACCGGCAGAAAGAGCCGGTCGCCGTTTCGATAGGAGAGCTCGGCGAAGTCGCTCTCCAGCTTTTTGGCGTGGCGGGGGGCGTCGCCGCGAAAGTCGGCGACGATGCGCTTGAGGCCGATGAAGCGGCCCACGCCGTGCTTGGGGTGAACGATCAGATCGCCCACCTTCAAGTCGGCGAGGGCGCCGCCGATCGCGTCGCGGGCGCCCTTGTGGCGGGGGGCGGCCTTCTCGCGGGGGCCAAAGAGCTCGTCGGCGGTGACGATCAGCAGATCGCTTTGGGGGGCCGAGAAGCCGCGCGCCAGCGGGCCGATCCACAGGGCGAGGCGGCCCGGAGGCAGCAGGGTGCCCGGATCGGCGAATTCCGGTCGCAGGCCGTGGGGCACCAGCAGGGCGACGAGGCGCTCGGCGCGGGCGCCGCTGTCGGCGCAGAGGGCTACCTGCTTGCCCTCCTCCAAGGCCGCCGAGAGCTTGCCGGCCACCGGCGCCATCTCGCCCTGGGAGACGCGCAGGCCGCGGTTGTCCAGCGTGCCCAGGTGCGGCGTGTCGGCCGCCCGGTGGGGCAGCAGGCCGCCCAACTCGATGGCGCCGCTCAGGCGGGACAGGGCCTCGGTGGCGGTGCAGAAGCGATCGGCGGGCAGCACGCAGGGCCGCTCTTCGGCGGGCAGGCTGGCGTAGCGGGTCCAGGCGGACTGCTCGACCTTGTGCAGCTCAGCCTCGACGGCGGCGGGCTCCACCACCACGAGCGCGCTGCGCGGCCACTCCAGCACCGAGATCACCGGATGCAGCGCCGGCAGGTAGTCCTCGGCGCCGGGGAACCACAGGCCCTCCTTCAGCTCGGCCAGCACGCGGCGGCGGCCGTGGCCGGCCTGGTTCTCGTCCACGGCGCGCTGGGTGTACAGCGCGGCGCGGCGCAGGGCCTCTTCGTCGATCACCGCCTCGCGGGCGGGCAGCAGCAGCAGCTCGGTGAGGGCCTCGCGCCCCTTGCGGTGGACCGGGTCC
This sequence comes from Alphaproteobacteria bacterium, assembly GCA_040376505.1. GTDB lineage: Bacteria > Myxococcota_A > UBA796 > UBA796 > UBA2385 > JBEIQK01. Next base: position 5,922 of record JBEIQK010000155.1, read on the forward strand.
ATCGCCCGCATCGTCTCCAGCTCCTCGCCGAAGATCTCCATCCGCACGGGATGATCGAGCTGGGCGGGCCAGATGTCGACCACGCCGCCGCGCTGGCAGACCGTGCCCGGCTCTTCGGCCGACTGGCTGACGAGGTAGCCGCGGTCGACGAGCTGACGGAGGAGGGCGCGGGGATCGACCTCATCGCCGACCCGCAGCCAGAGACGCTGGACGGCGACCTGCGCGGGCGCGGGCACCCGCTGCAAGACCGCCCGGGCCGGGGCGATCACCACCGCCGGCTCGGCCCGCTCCAGGGCGTCGAGGGCGGCGAGGCGCTGGCGGGGCAGCTCGGGGTGCGGGCTGCGGCCCTCCCAGGCGCGGGTGTCGTCGGCGGGCAGCAGCAGCACCCGGGCCCGCCGGCCGAGGTAGAAGCCCAATTCGGCGCGCAGGGTGGCGGCCTCTTCGCGGGTAGGCACCACCACGAGCAGCGGCAGCAGGGCGCGGCCGCGGGTGACCAGCAGGCGGCTCAGCCCATAGGCGACCGCCCCGGGTACGAGGCCCGAGAAGGCGCTGCCCCCGCGGGCGCCAAGCTGTTGGAGCCAGTGAATGGCCTAGGCCTCGGGCAGCTTCGGAAAGGCCCCATCGACGGCGACCTGATGTGCCTGGGCCGCCTTCTCGGCGCGCCGCTTCTCGATCTCAGCCTGGCGGTCCATGTAGGCTACCGAGAAGCAGAGCCGGCACCAGAAGCCAAAGAGGAAGGCGAAGAGGTAGTTGCCGAAGAGGAAGACCGTACCCTTGCCGAGCGCCGAGAAGTCGATGAAGATCCGCACCATGCCGTAGAGAAAGAAGGGCATGCTGACGAAGAAGAGCGTGGCCCGCCGCCCGGCGGTGAGCTTGCTGCTGCGCGCCATCGGCCACTTCTCGTCTTCGAGGGCGGCGACCGGATCGACGAAGGCGTACATCAGCATGAAGAGCACGCCGGGCACCACCACGATGTTGCCCACCCAGATGGTGAGCCAGGCGCCGAGGTGGGGCAGCACCATGCGCGGGTAGCGGCTGAGGCCGAAGTTGAGGGCGTTGTAGGTGCTGACCAGCTTGCCCTGGGCCTGGGCGCGGGCGATGGCCACGGCGGCCGCCCCGGCGAGAGGCCCCAGGAGCAGCTCCAGGGCGAGGTCGACGCCCATCCAGGCGAAGCCCACCTTGAGGAGCAGGCTCTGGTCGGGCGGCCCGCCGGCCGCGGCGCCGGGGGGCTGGAACTGGGTGTAGATCCAGGCGTCGAGCGGCGCTGCCACGAGGGCGCAGATCCCTGCGAAGAGCAAGGCGGTGCCGAGGTTACCGAAGAGGGCCCGGGTCCCGCGGCCCCAGATCGAGAAGACCCGACCCAGGGTGGAGGAGGGCAGTGCGGCTGGAGGGGAGGTCTGGGCCATGGAGGTCCCTGCGCGAAGGGCCGGCTGCATAACCCAGCCCCGATGACCCGCGACGCCGCCTGCGCTATGGTTGGGCACCCAAGGAGCGGGCCCCGGATGGCTGTGCACCCTGCCTCGATCACGGTCAACGCCAGCCTGGAGAGCGCCCTGCCGCAGGTTGACCTCGCGGACCTCGCCGCGGTTCGCCACATCCTGCGCGGCGACTCGGTCATCGACTGGAACCGCACCTGGTTTCGCACCACCGCCGACGTCGACCGCTTCCTGGCGCTGCACCTGCTGGACATGGGCAACCCCGACGACCGGCGCCGGCTGGCCTTTGTCTACAGCGAGGCGGTGAACTACCTCCAGGAGCACCTCGACCTCACCTTTCCGGCCGACCTGCGCGATCCGGCCGACGTGCGGCAGATCTTCCTCCACGCCGGGCAGACCGGGGGCTTTCGGCGGCGGCAGATCCTGAGCTGCGTGATCCTCAAGCTCATGCACGTCATCAACCACCTCGAGGCCGCCGAGCTGCGCTTTCAGACCCCGCTCTCTGAAGCGATCGTGCTCGACCTCGCCGAGAAGCGCATCGTCACCGCCGCCGACCGCATGCGCAGCCAGGGTCCGCCGCTGGTGGCCTTCTACGGCAGCCGCAAGACCCGCAACAGCGTGATCACCAAGCTCATCGCCAAGAAGGAGAACACGGCGGCCACCATCTTCGACAAGCTGCGCTTTCGCATCGTCACCGAGCAGCCCGAAGACGTGGTGCCGGCCATCTCCTGGCTCACGCGCAACCTGTTTCCGTTCAACTACGTCATCCCGGGGCAGTCGCACAACAACCTGGTGCACTTCCGCGAGGTGCTGCGGCAGGCCAGCGTGGCGGCGCTGGGCCCCGAGGTGGCGGAGCTCGATGAGGAGGAGGGCGGCGGCGAGGTCAACCCCTTCTCGGGCCGCTCCTACCGCATGGTCAACTTCATCGTGGATCTGCCTGTGCGGGTAGACCATCTGATGAATGTGCGCCACGGGCCGATGCTGGGGCGAACCGTCTTCGCCATGGTGGAGTTCCAGGTGCTCGATCGCGAGACCGCCCAGTGCAATGAAGAGGGTGAGAACGCGCACAACCTGTACAAAGAGCGCCAGCGCGCCATCGTAGAGAAGCGGCTCAAGCGTGGCGGCCGTTGGCGCAGCCGGAGCACCGGATGAAGGGCGGCAAGCTGCTTCGCGCGCTGGTGACGCGGGTCTTTGGGCCGGCGGTGGCGGTGCATGGCGATCCGCTGCGGGCCTGCCTCGCGGCCCTGTTGGCGGCGCGGGTGCCCACCAACCGAAGCGGCAACAACGCCAGCGTTCGATGAAGAAGGGCAGGGGGGGTTCCTGCAAAAGACGGCTTGACCCATGAACGGGGGATGTTAGGGCTGGAGGGCCTCTCGGGAAGGATGTCAGCCATGTTTCGTGCGTACTCGGTCTTCGGAATCGTCGGAATCGTCGCGTGCTCTTCGGGCAAGGGGGCCTCAACGGAGGCGCCGCCGGTTGAGGAGGAGGTGGGGCACCCGGATCCGCACCCGGACACGGGCGGTGGGACCGAGGCGGGTGGTGGTGGTGATGGGGTGGTGGATACGGCGGGGGATACGGGGGCGGTGGTGGACACGGGAACGGGTGGGGACACGGGTGGGGATGATGAGCCGTCGGGGGATGTGTTGTATGAGTGTGGGGGGTTTGTGTTGTTGGAGGATCAGAACACGTTTGGGGACGAAGAGTATTATGATCGTGAGTACTCAGGGGCGGTCGGTGGTAAGGAGTGTGGGTGCAGCTTTAGTGTTGGAGGGGAGCCCGGTGGCACGCCGGTTGGCGTGACAGTTTACCAATTCACCCATCCAGAGACGGGCCTTTGGTCATCGTCCACGGCGGTTGACTCTAAGCGGTATGCGCCGGCTTTTGTACATTTGAGCCTGCCGGGAGGTGGCGTTGGCAATTCATACAATTCGTTGGATGGAGATACCACCGGCAACGTGTCAGTCAAAGAGTCAAACGTCTCCGCCATCTGGGCGGCATTCACGAGTTCGTCTGATGCCCTCGATGACAGCGGCCGCTTTGGCTTTGCTACGCCCTTCGCGGATGAGGCTCCCTTTTCGGGTGACTATGAAATGCGGTTGAGCTTGGTGAACGCTGCTTCCGAAACCACGGATGTTACAGTCGATGAAGCGAGGGAAGACCGCCGTACCCATATCTTGGCGGATTGTTCCGCCTACGAGGTGTCACCGCTCTACTTCCGCATCGACACGACCGCCGCCTACAGCAAAGGCGCTGGCACAGACCCCACCGTCATCCCAGGCGCCACCGCCTTCACCGAGCTCAAGCTCGACGACCTCTTCACCGGCCGCACCTACGCCCTCCCCGTCCGCGGCGCCGCCGGCATCGTCGGCGCCGAGGCCCTCTCGGTGCAGGTGCTCAACTGGAGCGCGGCCTCCTGGATCGAGGTGCGCGACCGCAGCGGCCGCGTCCACCGGCTCAGCCCCAGCCGCACCTCGCTGGAGCTGCCGCCCGGCACCGGCGCCGTGGAGACCCTGGAGTGGTCCTTCGGCAACGACGACCCCGCCGTGCGCATCACCAGCGGCCCCACCGTTCGCCTTCGGCACCGCGGCCAGAACAGCGTGCGCCCGTCCGGCGGCTTCCGTGTCTCCTGGCGCAACCTGCTCGCTGCGGTCGGTCGTTCGGTGGGCGGCGACTTCTCGGTGCCCGGCTTCGATCCGCTCCCCGACTGGACCGCCCTCAGCCTGCACCCCGACGGCCTGATGCCCGGACAGGAGAACCCCACCCTCGCCCTCAAGGCCCCCCTTGCGGGCACCCTGTTCACGCTTCCCCTCAGCCCCGGCGCCAACAACCTGTACTCCTGGTCGGTGGAGACCCCCTTCGCCACCTTCGCCGGTCGCTTCCAGGAGCAGCCGGGCCCCCGGGTCGGCCTCTGGGTCGACACCGCCCGGGTGGTGAGCCCCCTTGGCGCGATGCAGCTCAACCCCGCTCACGTGATCGTGGAGATGGACCATGGTCTCCAGTAGCCCGCTCTTCGCCCTGCTCCTGTCGGCATGCCTCATCAACGACGACCTCTACGCCCTGCGGGAGGCGTCGCTGCGCGACGACGATGGTGATGGCTTCGGCGAAGACGACTGCGACGACCAGGACCCCAACCGTCATC
>JBEIQK010000281.1:0-7526 GCA_040376505.1 Alphaproteobacteria bacterium
GGGTGATCCGGCTCGACAGCCTGCCCTCACTTCGCCCATGCGCTCGCCAACGACGTGGCATCCCCCCTCGGAGCAGCCGCCGAAGGCCGCAGACAGCTCGACTCCACCCACGCCATCACGCCCCCTCCTCTCCGAAGACGCCAACGTCAATCTCCTCCTGGAAGGGCGCACCGTCCACGACCGTCCCCATCACGACTCTGTGCATCCAGCACACAAAGCCGGGCTCAGACCCGGCCGCCGGGTGGGTGGCGATCAGCACCACCCCCGCCGAGATGTTGGACCTGCTGATCTACGGCCTGCGGCGGGAAGATCGGATCCGCAGCGCCTAAAGGGCGAGGCGTCTCCCTGATCACCGGAGTCCCCTCGCGAGGCCCTGCCCCAACGCACGCAGGTGTTCAAGGCCGCCGCCCTCGCGCAGCACCTGACCGAGCCCCAACAGGGCCACCACCGGCGCCCGGGAGCGGCCGTGCAGCAAGAGCTGGCCCTGCATCGCGGCGCGCAAGGCCGCCGGGCTGCGGCGCGAGAGGCTGGCGCCCCCTTCGTGCCGGCAGCGCGCCTCTGGCACCAGCACGAGGCGGAGCCCGGCCCGGCGCAGGTTCTGGCAGAGGGCGAGGTCTTCCATGCCGTGGAGGAAGGCCGGGTCGAAGCGCGCCCAGGCCGGCACGAGGAGGGCCGCCCCCGACAGGGCGTCGATCGGCGCAGCCGCCTCGTCGAGGCGCCGCTCGCGCACGCGGCCCCAGCGGCGCACCACAAAGCCGGCCTTGTCGCCGTCGGGCTCCACCAGCACCGGCCCCACCGCGCCGACCCCCTCCACAAAGGCGGCGCAGAGCGCATCCACGCAGCCCGGCTCGGGCACGGCGTCGTCGTTTAAGAGCAGCACATGGGAGAAGCCCCGCCGCTCGGCCTCCGCGAGGCCACGGTTGGCTGCCCGGGCAAAGCCCTCCTCGCCCCGGGTGCGCAGGCGATCGGCCACCGGCCGCTCCATGCCGCGGGGCGAGTCGTCGACGATCAGCGTCGGCAGCCCCGCCACCGCCGCCAGGGCGCGGTCGAGCGAGGCGCGCTGGCTGTGGTGGGGGATGACCACCAGAAGACGCATCGCTACTGCAATTCACCCTTGCCCGCTGGGGGCCGACCTTCGACCGCCAGGGAGAGGTTGATGCTGTTGACGTCGCCGCTGGCGGTGGAGACCGGGTTGCGGGCGTACCAGCCCGAGGGCTCGGCGGGGCCGGGGCGGCCGTCGCCATCGACATCGACGAAGGCGCCGATCCACACCTTGGCGGCGCTTTGGGGCACCGCCACCGAAAAGGGGCCGGCCGCCGCGATCTTGCCCATGCCCACCACCTGGGGCCGCGGGCCCGAGAGATCGCGCTGGTCGCCGTCGAAGACGTCGATGCGCACAGCACCGGCCGTGGGCTGAGCCAGTTGAATGACGCCGCTGATCGTGACCGAAGGGCCCTGGGTGGGGCCGCCCGGGCCGCCGCCAGGCGGAGGCTCCTGGGGAGTGCCCGGGGTCGGGCTGGGCGGGGTGCCAGCACCGGGCGGAGCGGCGGCGGCGGGAGGCGGCTGGCTCGGCGTCCCCGGCGCCGGCTGGGCCGCGGGGCCTGGACTGTTCGCACCCGGCGGGGCCGCGGCCGAGAGCGCCTCGGCCCGCTCGAGGATGGGGTCATCTCCGCCGCAGGCGGCGAGGGCGAGCAGCGAGAGCAGCGAGAGTCGGGGCATCCACTTCCTCAGCGAGGGCGCGATGGGGTGTGGCGCATCAGCGGCCTTGCAAGCAGGGCTGCAGGAAGCACGCGACGCGGCCAACAGCGGCCTCGGGCGTGTTAACCTGCCCCGACCATGAACACCGAGCCTTCGCCGCCGCTGCCCGTTCGCCTTGTGGGTACCGCCTTGTCCAGCCCCATCCTGGGCATGGTCACCAAGGTGTACATCCCGGTGCTCTTCCCGCTGACCTTCCTCATCGCCCTGGCGGCGCTGTGGCTCGACCGGGCGCTGGGCATGGAGGGCAACTTTTTGCCCGATGGCAGCCAGCTCTACGTGGCCGCCGGCTCCTTCGTGGCCGGGGCCCTGCTGTGGCTGTGGACCTATGACGAGCTGGTGCGCGAGGGCAAGGGCAGCCCCAGCCCCACGGCGGGCCGCACCACCCAACTCGTCACCACCGGCATCTATGCCCATTGCCGCAACCCCTCGATCTATGGCAAGCTCCTTGGAGTCCTGGCGGTCGGCTTCGCCCTGGACTCCTTCTCCTTCTGCTGCGTGCTGGTGCCGCTCCTGCTCACCGGCTCGCTCATCGAGAAGGTTTGGCGCCAGGAGCCGCAGCTCGTCGAGATCTTCGGCGATGACTACATCAAGTACCGCGACGAAGTTCCGCTCTTCATCCCCTGGAAGCTCCTGATCCCTGGCAAGTCCAAGGCAAACAGGTAGAGAGATCCCCCCTTTCGGAGGCCCGCCCCGCATGGACATCACGCTCATCAACCCGCCCGAGAAGCTGCGTGTCTGGGCTGGCATCCCCAAGGCCCACGCCCACGGCGTTTACTGCTTTCCGCCCCTCGGCCTGATGTACATTCAGGCCGCCGTCGAGAAGCGCAGCCACTACAAGGCCGAGATCGTCGACCCCGTCATCGACGACCTCGACTACCCCGACTTCGAGCAGATGCTGCGCCGCTACCCGATGGACCTCGTCGGCATCAGCACCTACACGCACTCGCTGCCCGACGTGCAGATGACCATCAACGCGGTGCGCAAGATCAACCCGAACGCGAAGATCGTGCTCGGCGGCCCGCACACCACGATGTTCCCCGAGTACGCCATCCAGCTCCAGGGCATCGACGCCATCACCACCGGCGACGGCGAAGACCCCTTCCTCAACATCGTCAAGGCCCACGACCAGGGCAAGGGCTTTGAGGGCATCCAGGGCATCTGGTGGAAGGAGAAGGACGGCGCGGTGCACAAGGAGCGCGAGCTGCCCAGCACCCGCGACCTCACCGCCTACCCCTGGCCCGACCGCAGCCGCGTCCGCTTCAAGGACTACTACCTGCCGGGCACCAAGCAGCCCTACGTCACCACGGCCATCACCAGCCGCGGCTGCCCGCACTCCTGCCCCTTCTGCCTCACCTACAAGAAGCAGTACCGCATCCGCGACATCGACAACATCCTCGATGAGATCGAGCACTGCCTCACCCTCGGCATCACCGAGGTCCACTTCATCGACGATCTGTTCACCCCCAACAGCCAGTGGGTGCTCAAGTTCTGCGACGCCGTCGAGCGCCGCAAGATCAAGTTCAACTGGGGCTACAAGACCACCATCGCCGGCACCACCCGCGAGCAGGTCCGCCGCTGCGCCGAGACCGGCTGCACCAAGATCCACTTCGGCGTGGAGAGCGCCAACAACGAGGGGCTCGACGTCTGGGGCAAGCACTGCGACACCGACGACGTGCACCGCGTCTTCAAGTGGTGCCGCGAAGAGGGCGTGCGCAGCGTCGCCTACATCATGATCGGCGGCCCGCACGAGCGCACCTTCGAGGCGGCGGTCAAGAACCTCGACGAGATGATCAAGCTCGACGCCGAGTTCGCCGTCTTCGCCGTCTTCTCGCCCTACCCGGGCACCGACTCCTTCGCCGACGGCGCCAAGAAGGGCCTCTACGCGGCCGACTGCTGGGACAAGCTGATGAAGGACCCCCTCTGCGGGGTCGAGGTCCCGGTCTGCTGGGAGGAGCACCTCACCCGCGCCCAGATCCTCGAGCTGCTCAAGGTGGCCCACCGCAAGTTCTACATGCGGCCCAAGTTCATCGCCCGCCAGGCCCTCGGTCTGCAGTCGAGCGCCGAGCTGTCGCGCCTCGCCCGCGGCGCCCTCTCGATCGCCAAGCTGGAGCTGCTCAAGGCCACCAGCCGCACGGCCCCGGTGTGATGCGCGGGCTGCTGCTCCTGGGGCTGCTGCTCGCCCCGGGGGCCCTGGCCCAGGAGCCCGCGGGTGGCCGCTGGCTCCTGCGCACCAGCCGCATGGAGGGTGCCGCTGCCGACGTCGCCGAGGCCGCCCAGGCCTTTGGCGCCGCGGCGCGCAGCGTGGGGGAGGATGGCTACCTCCACCGCCTCGCCGAGCTGAAGGCCCGCGCCACCGTCCTCAACCGGCAGGTGGCCAGCGCCCGCCTTGCCGCCGAGGTCCTCGACGAGCCCTGAGCCCGTCGGGCCCTTAGCGGCGCGCCTTCACCACCGTCGACCGCACCTCGTCCATGCCCCAGGAGAGGAAGTGCTGGTCGAGGATGCCGGAGTCGAGCTCCTGGGAGAGGCCGGCCGGGTTGATGAAGCGCTCGCCCTCGATGGGCCGCCAGATGCGCTCGCCTTCGAGGACAAAGGCGCCGTCGTCCATGCCGACGATGTGGCTGCCGGCGAGGAAGAGCAGGACGTGGGTGCCGTCGATGAAGTCGGGGGTGCCGGGCACCACCACGTCGATGTCGCCGAACTTGCCGCCCGGGATGCGCACGTCGATCACCAGGGCCGGCCGGCCGCGCAGGGTCTCTTCGACCATCACCGACACAAAGGTGTAGACACCGTTGGGGGTGGACTCGACGCGCTGGGTGAGCACCTCGCCAGAGATCACGCGGTCTGCACGGGCGCTGAGCTCGGCCAGATCCATCTCAGCCTGAGTGGAGGCGGCAGCGGTGAAGGCGCTGAAGATCAAGGGGAAGGCGAACATGGCAACCTCGCGTCAAGTGGAGTTTTTTCGGGCCAACAAAAACAGAGAAAAGTGGAGCCGCGGCAGCGAGTCATCAGCCCGTTGGGGGTGCCGCACAGCGCCCCCAGGGAGTTCAGGCTCGAGCAGGAATCAGACAAGGGCTTGGCGACGCTCTGCCGCCGCGGCTCCAGGGAGGTCTGTGCAGGGTCTCCCCCGCTCAAGAGAGGTGAACGGCTCCGCGCCGCCGGCGCATAAGCCCCCAGAGAAAGATTCCGGGGACCGCGAGGGCCAGCTCGCTGCCGAGCACCTGGCCGGCGCAGCCGCCGATCTGCACGGGCTCGGGGAGAGGCTGGCTGTAGAGCCAGGCCGCGCCGGCGCGATCATCGGTGTCGAGCGTGCGCTTGTCGAGTTCGCCGGGCCAGGTGGTGGCGCTCATGGTGGCGGAGTGCGCCTCGGAGTGGCCGAGGCCGAGCGCGTGACCGAGCTCGTGGGTGAGCATGTTGGCGAAGTCGTTGGTCCCGTTGGCCCCGTCGGTGCTCCAGCGGTGGTGCTCGGTGTTGACCTCGATGTCGAAGTTGGTGATCTCCCCGCCATCGATCGACCACACCCAGGTGACGCCGAGGAGGGAGGGATCGAGGTCCTCGCTCCAGACATCCTCGAAGAAGATCACGTTCATGTCATCGGTGTAGTCGACCTTGCGGACGGCCGAAGTGAAGCCTTTGTAGATGAGCTGCACCTCGTCGGGGTAGACCTCATTCCACTGGGCGACACACTGGGCGACCGCGGCGTCGAGCTCCGTCTCCGACAGACCGGGTGAACCGGCGGGGTTCACCCAGAACTCCACCGCGTCGATGCCCCAGCGGAGGGGCTCTCCTGCGGAGTTCTCTTTGACGCTCCAGGCCTGGGCTGACAATCCAAAAAAGAGGGCCAAGTTCAACATCGCTGCTCCTCGTGAGAGGAGAGACGGAAGCCAGCCCCCGGCGCGGTAGCCCCTGCCGGTCAGTCACCCCAGCGATGGGTGACCTGCGCCGCGACAAAGGGCGGCAACACGCCTGGAAAGTCCCGATCGCGCACGTGGGCCTGGGCCAGCACGACATAGCCCCAGCGCCCCCCCTCGGTGTCCAAGGTCCACAGGGGGCCCAGCCGGATGTTCTCATCGCCGGTCTCCACGGCGAGGACCTGGGTGTTGATCAAGCCCACCCGCATCACCCGGTCGCCCTCCAGTGACCGCTCGGCCGCCAGCACCGCGGTGGTGCCCCAGGTCTGGTCCTGGGTGGCCAGCAGCACGCTGCTCTCGGGCTCAAAGTAGTAGTCGCCCCGAAGCTCGACCTGGTGCATGCGCCAGAAGGTGGTCTCGCCCACCACCGCGAAGATCACCGGCCCCACCTTGCCCTGCAGGGTGGCCGAGCCGCCAAAGCTGGTCTGCGTGCCCCCGCGCCGCTCGCCGCGCAGGGTGGCCAGCTCCAGCTCTTCGGGGGTGTGGGTGGCGTTGGGGTCTTCAAAGCCGATGAGCGACGTGAAGGTGCCGAAGTAGACCGAGCGCTGGTACCAGGCGCTCACATTGAGGATGGCCAGCGGCGCCACGGTGATCTTGGGGCCCACCCGCACATAGGAGGGCGACACCGACGTGATCGCCGAGGCCTTGAGCCCGCTGTCGCCAAAGAGGTCGCCCTCGCGCCGCTCCCAGAAGGGCAGACGCAGCGAGGCTGCACCTTCGGCCTGCACCCCGTCGTACCAGTACGAGGCGCCCAGCGAGGCCGAGGCGGAGGGCTCCAGGTCCAGGGCCAGCGCGGCCGACAACACACAGAGAAGCGCAGTCATGGTCACCTCACGCCTCCCAGTATGGCACAGCCCGAACGGCCGTTGCCGCAGCAGCAGCAGGCCCCGCCACCGGCTACGATGGCTCCACGAGGAGGCCCCTTGCGCCCCATTGTCCTCTTGCTGCTCTGTGCCTGCGCCATCCCCGCTGAGAAGCTCGGCGGGATCGACGTCGACCGCGATGGTTTTCCCTGGCCTTCAGACTGCGACGGCCTCAACGACGACGTCCACCCCGGCGCCGCCGAGATCTGCGACGGGCTCGACAACAACTGCGACGGCCAGGTCGACGTCGACGCCCTCGACGCCACCCCGCGCTACCCCGACCACGACGGCGACGGCTACGGCACCGGCCTCTACCCCCGCTTGAGCTGCGATTCGCTCGGCGGCTTCGTCGACAACGACCTCGACTGCGACGACGAGGCCGCCTCCATCAGCCCCGAGGGCAGCGAGCGCTGCGACGGGCGCGACAACGACTGCGACGGCACCATCGACGTCGGCGCCTTCGATGAAGACACCTACTACGCCGACGCCGACGGCGACACCTTCGGCGACGAGGCCAGCCCGATCGGCGCCTGCGAGCAGCCCCTTGGCTATGTCTCCCGCGGCGACGACTGCGACGACAGCGACCCGTCCACCAACCCCGACGCCCTGGAGACCTGGTACGACGGCGTAGACGCCGACTGCGGGGCCGACAACGACTTCGACGCCGACGGCGATGGCTACACCGCCGACACCTTTGACGGCGCGGACTGCGACGACAGCGACGGCAGCGTGCGCCCCGGCGCCACCGAGACCTGCGACGGCGAAGACGACGACTGCGACGGCGCCATCGACGACATCACCACCGGCGGCTCTACCTACTACCCCGACGCCGACGGCGACAGCCACGGCGACCGCAGCGGGGTCACCCGCCGCGCCTGCGAGGCCCCCGCCGGCTACGTCTCCCTGGCAGATGCCGACGACTGCGACGACAGCGACGCCACCATCAGCCCCAGCGCGGCGGAGACCTGGTACGACGGCGTGGACAGCGACTGCGGCA
>JBEIQK010000144.1:0-10979 GCA_040376505.1 Alphaproteobacteria bacterium
AGGGGCAGGGCGAGCCAGAGGCGCTTCATCGGCAGCTCCACAAGGACAGGGGCTCAGCGGGCGTCGGGGGCGGCGTCGCCATCGACCACCCGCCCGACCAGATCGTAGTCCGAGACGCGGGTGATCCGCACGCGGCGAAGCTGTCCGGCGCGAACATCTTCGGGGGCCTCGTCGAGGAAGACGACGCCATCGACATCAGGGGCCTGGCTCGGCAGACGGGCGGCCCAGACCAGCTCGCTCTGCTCGCTCGGGCCATCGACGAGCACGGTGTGCTCCTTGCCGACGAGACCCTTGTGGTAGGCCTTGGAGATGCCCGCCTGGGTCTTCATCAGGGTCTTCTGGCGGGCCTTCTTCACCTTCTCGGGCACCTGATCGGGCAGGCCGGCGGCCTCGGTGCCGTCTTCCTGACAGTAGGTGAAGACGCCGACGCGGGTGAACTTCTGGGCCGCCACGAAGTCATTGAGCTCGGCGAAGTCCTCGTCGGTCTCGCCGGGGAAGCCGACGATGAAGGTGGTGCGGATGGCGATGTCGGGCACAAAGCTGCGCACCCGGTCGAGGATCCGCTCCTGGCCTTCGCGGGTGACGCCGCGGCGCATGGCCTTGAGCACCCGGCCGCTCGCATGCTGGAGCGGCATGTCGAGGTAGCGCACCACCTTCTCTTCTTCGGCGATGGCGCGGAGCAGGCTCTCGGGCAGGCCGATCGGGTAGGCGTAGTGCAGGCGGATCCAGCGCAGGCCGTCGACCTTGGCGAGCGCGCGCAGGAGCTTGCCGAGGTCGCTGCCGTCGCCGAGATCGCGGCCGTAAGCGGTGGAGTCCTGGCTCACGAGGTTGAGCTCGATGACGCCTTGCTCGGCGAGCTGGCGGGCCTCGGCGACGAGGCTCGGCACGGTGCGGCTGCGCATCTTGCCGCGCAGCGTGGGGATGATGCAGAAGGCGCAGCGGTGGTCGCAGCCCTCGCTGATCTTGAGGTAGGCGCTGTGCGGCTTCCAGGAGTTGACGCGCGGCGCCAGCTCGTCGGGGAGGTACAGCGGGATGTCGACGTAGGAGCGGGCCATCTCGCCGGAGCGGGCGCGGATGACCTCCTCGATGCGGTGGTACTCGCCGGTGCCGAGGAAGTGGTCGACCTCGGGCAGCTCGTCTTCGAGCGAGCGGCCGTAGCGCTGCACCATGCAGCCCGTCACGATCAGCTTCTTGCAGCTCCCGGCCTTCTTCTTCTCGGCCATGGTGAGGACGGTCTCGATCGACTCCTCGGTGGCCGGCTGGATGAAGGAGGAGGTGTTGACGACGATGACATCGGCCTCATCGGCGTCGTCGACCAGCTCGAAGGGGCCAGACTGGAGCTTTCCAATCATGACCTCGCTGTCGACGCGGTTCTTTGGGCAGCCGAGGCTGATGAGGTGGACCCGCTCCATCACATTCCCTTGATCACGGTCACGCCGGCAGGGGGCGTGAAGGTGAAGGCCGCGTCGGTGACGTCGGCGTTGAGCTTGAGCTGGCTGAAGGTGAGCTCGGTCTCGTTGCCCATCGGGTCGACCAGCTTGACCTTCTCGACAGCGTACTTTTTGCGGCTCACGGTGATCGACATCTTCTTGAACTGGCCGCCCTTCTTGGGCGCGAGGTCGACGACGTAGGAGCCCTTGCCGTCGCCGCCTGCGACGAGGGTGGTGGTGAAGAACTGGTCGATCTTCTCCAGGCTGTCGAGCAGCTCGGTCATGCCGCCGCCCGCCCCGCCGCCCACGTCGGCGGTCTCGATGACCTGCTTGGTGGCGGGGGTGTAGATCCACATCGTCTTGCCGTCGGTCACGAAGGTCGAGGCGTCGCCGCCCTGGAATTCCCAGCGGGCCTTTTTCGGCCGCTTGAGCTGGACGGTGCCCTTCTGCCGGATCTCGCCGGTGACGCTGCTGCGCTGCACCTGCACGAAGTCGGCCTTGAGGCTCTGGACGCCCTTGTAGGTGCCCTCCAGCGCGCGCACCAGCTCGGTGGCGGTGACGGGGTCAGGCGGCTCGGCGGCGGGGGCGGCCGGGGCGAAGAGCAGGAGGCCAATGAGAGAGGCGGCGGTGAAGAACCTGCGCACGGAGAGCTCCTCGCGGCGGCAATAGCCGGCCGGTCTACCCGGCTTGGAGGGGGGTCGCAAGCCGGCGGGACCGAAGGGTCCCACGCAGCGGACGACCCCGGGTTGCGGCGATTCAGCTAGCGGGCGCCCGGCACCAGGACCTCGCGGGGGCGCGCGCCGTCGGCGGGGCCGACCACGCCTTCTTTCTCCATGACCTCGAGGATGCGGGCGGCGCGGTTGTAGCCGATCTTGAACTCGCGCTGCACCATGCTGGTGCTGGCCTTGCCGAGTTGGGTGACGTAGGCCACCGCGAGGTCGTAGAGGGGGTCGTAGTCCTCCTCGGAGAGGGCCTGGTCGCCAGCGCCCTCTTCGTCCACGCGGATGTCGGCCTCGTACTCCGGGGCGCCCTGGGCGCGGAGGAAGTCGGTGACGCGGCGCACCTCTTCGTCGCCGACGAAGGGGCCGTGGATGCGGGCGAGGTCGGAGCTGCTCGGCGGCAGGAAGAGCATGTCGCCCTTGCCGAGGAGGGTCTCGGCGCCGCCCTGATCGAGGACGATGCGGCCGTCGAGCTTGCTGCGCACCTGGAATGCGATGCGGCTCGGCAGGTTGGCCTTGATGATGCCGGTGACGACGGTCTTCTCAGGCCGCTGGGTGGCGACGATGAGGTGGATGCCGGCGGCGCGGGCCTTCTGGGCGAGGCGGGCGATGCTGACCTCGACGTCCTTGGCGGCGACCATCATGAGGTCAGCCAGCTCGTCGATGACGATGACGATGTAGGGCAGCTTCTTGGGGCGGGGGATGGGCTCGTGCTCGGGCCAGTCCGAGGGGGCGTACTGGCGGGCCTTGGCCGGGGTCCAGTTCTCCAGCTCCTGGGTGACCCGCTCGTTGAAGCCCTCGATGTTGCGGGCCTTCCAGCGGGCCATGGCCCGGTAGCGCTCGTCCATCTCGTCGCAGGCCCACTTGAGCGCGGCGCTGGCGAGCTTGGCGTCGGTGACGACGGGGTGCAGGAGGTGGGGGATGTCCTGATACAGCTCGAATTCCAGCATCTTCGGATCGATGAGGATCAAGCGCAGCTCTTCGGGGGTGCGCGTGTAGAGCATCGACAAGAGCATGGCGTTGACGCCGACCGACTTGCCGGAGCCGGTGGTGCCCGCGACGAGGAGGTGGGGCGCCTTGGCGAGGTCGGCGATCTCGGGCTTGCCTTCGACGTTCTTGCCCAGCGCCATCGGCAGGATGAACTTCATCTTGCGGAAGGTCTCGCTGGCCAGGATGTCGCGGGCCCAGACGGTCTGCCGCTTCTTGTTGGGCACCTCAAAGCCCACCACGCCCTTGCCGGGGATCGGGGCGACGATGCGCACCGACAAGGCCTTGAGCGCCATGGCGATGTCGTCTTCGAGGGCGGTGATGCGGCTGAGCTTGATGCCGGCGGCGGGCAGGTACTCAAAGGTGGTGATGACCGGCCCGGGGCGGATGGCGGAGATCTCGCCCGAGATGCCGAAGTCGTTGAGCTTCTGCTCCAGGATGTCGCCGGTGGCGCGCAGCTCGATCTCGTTGACCTCGGCCACGTCGCGGGGGTGCTCGTCCAGGAGCCCGAGGTGGGGCAGCTCGAAGGCGGCCCGATCGGGGCGCTGCACGACGGCGCCGCCGTCATCCGCCCCGCCCGACACGAGGAGATTGGGGTTGAGGGCGATGGTCTTGGGCGGCAGCTCCGGGGCGGCCTTGCGGGGCGGGCGGGCGGCGGCGGGCACCGGCGCGACGGGGTGGCCGGGCGGCAGGGCGCTGGGGGTCGGCTCGATGGGCTCGTTGATCAGGGGCGCCGGGCGCGTCAAGGCACCCTTGGGGGCCTCGGTGTGCTCCCACTCCACCTCGGCCAGGGAGCGGTCGACCGGGCGGGTGCGATCGCTGGGGCGATCGGCGGGCTCGGGCTCCTCGCGAGCCGGGCGACGGGCCGGGCGGGGGTCGGACTCCTCTTCTTCGCTGTCCTCGTCGAGCTCCTCGTCGTCCTCGTCCTCTTCCTCCCACTCCTCGTCGCCCGATGGGTCGGAGCGGTCTTCAAAGGCGAAGTCGTACTCCTCGTCGCCCTCCTCTTCCTCTTCGCCGCGCGCCACGCGGGTGGGCTTGCGGGGGGTGGAGAGGCTCTTGACCTTGCCGGCGACGGCCGACGCGCCGCTGCGCATGCCGCCCACGGCGCTGCGGCCGACGGCGGCCCCGGCGGCGCCGATGCGGGGAACGAGGCCCTCGAAGAAGCCGACAATGCCGGCCGCGACGCGCTCCCAGTCGACCTGGGCGACGAAGGTGCCGGTGAAGATCATCACGCCGGCGAGGGTGATCCATGAGCCGGCAGGGCCGACGACCGACGTGAGGGCATCGACGGAGGCCTGACCGACCACGCCGCCCGGCGCGATGGCGTCGGGCACCGCCGGGGCGACCAGGGCGCCCACGCAGAGCAGGGCCCAGGCCAGGATCACGCCGGCGGAGACCCGCACCATGCCGCCCAGCGTGCGCCCGGCGAGCTTGAGCCCAAACGCGACGCCCAGAAGGGGCACCAGGGCGGCGCCATAGCCAAAGACCTCCAGCAGGACATCGGCCAACCCGGCACCGAAGGGGCCGGCGGCGTTGGCAACCTTGCCGCTGTTTGTCTTGATGAAGCCGGAATCGGTGGAGCTGTAGGAGGCCAGGGCCACCGAGGTGTAGGCCGAGCCCAGCATCCCGCCCAGGTAGATGAGCTGGCGGAGGCGCGGCCACCAGGTGGGCGCAGCGATTGCTGCAGGCCTCTTCTCGCGGGTGCGGGCCTTGGCGGGGCGATCGGCGCTGGCGCGGGGGGCGCGATCGCCCTTGGTTGGCCGATCGCCGCGGGGGCTGCGTTCGTCGGCGCGATCGGCGCTGCCGCGCTCGCCGCGACCGCGGTCAGAGCGAGCTTCGAGGGGCGCGGAGGCTTCGGGTTCGGTGCGAGCCACCGGATCACCTGAGGGCAGGAGGTCGGCGCATCCGCGGCGTGGAGCAGCGGCGGAGCGCGATAAGCTGAGCGCAGAGCCTATCGAGGGAGGGTTGACAGGTCACCCTCCACGCTAAGGTATCAGATAAAGTCTGGCAGGATGATTCCACCTTTGGCGCGGCGCCCAACTGGGGCGAGCTCGCGCCCACGTTTTGGCAGGGAGCGCGGCATGGCGCAGGTTCTGGTTGTGGGTGGG
Organism: Alphaproteobacteria bacterium; assembly: GCA_040376505.1. GTDB lineage: Bacteria > Myxococcota_A > UBA796 > UBA796 > UBA2385 > JBEIQK01. The sequence continues at coordinate 5,245 of JBEIQK010000144.1, forward strand.
GCGGGCTACATCGGCAGCGTGACGGCTCGGGCCCTCCTCGGGGCCGGGCATGGGGTGGTGAACCTCGACGATCTGTCGAGCGGCCACGCGGCGGCGGTCCAGGGCGAGCTGATCGTGGGCGATGTACGCGATCGGGCCCTGCTGGCGCGCATCTTCGCCTCGCGAACCTTCGACGCCGTGCTGCACTTCGCCGCCAAGTCCCTGGTGGGCGAGAGCGTCTCCCGGCCGATCCGCTACTTCGACAACAACGTGGCCGGCACCCTCACCCTCCTGGCGGCGATGGAGGAGGCGGGCGTGGGGTCGCTGGTGTTCTCCTCGACCTGTGCGATCTACGGCGATCCGCTGCGGCTGCCCCTCGACGAGGATCACCCCCACCAGCCGATCAGCCCCTATGGCGAGAGCAAGGCGATCATCGAGGCGGTGCTGGCCACCTGCCGGGCCCAGGGGGCGATCCGCGCGACGACCCTGCGCTACTTCAACGCCGCGGGCGCCACCGAAGATGGCCTCAACGGCGAGGCCCACGATCCAGAGACCCACCTGATCCCGCTCTGCCTCGCAGCCGCCTATGGCCAGCGCCCGCCGATCACGGTGATGGGGACGGATTACCCCACCCCCGACGGCACCTGCATCCGCGACTATGTGCATGTGCTCGATCTGGCCGACGCCCACCTGCGCGCGATGGACCGCCTGCTGGCCGGCGCGCCGGGGGCCGCCTACAACCTGGGGACCGGTCGCGGACACTCGGTTCGCGAGGTGCTGGCCTCAGTGGAGCGGGTGGTCGGTCAGCCCGTGCCCTGCATCGAGGGGCCCCGCCGCGCGGGTGATCCGCCCGCGCTCTACGCCGTCGCCGCCAAGGCGAACCGCGAGTTGGGCTGGGTGCCCCGCTACCTGCAGCTCGATGAGATCATCCGCACCACGGCCGGCTGGGCCCGCGCCCCCCGGTACGGCCGCGGCTGAGCGCTCAGTAGGTGAAGGTGGCGCCGAGGAGCAGGTTGACGTCGCTGTAGCCGACGGCATCGTTGGCTTCGACCGTCTCGCCGGCGACGGTGCCGCCTGGGCTGGTGCGCTGCGTCCAGGACATCGCCGCGTTCACGTTGAGGAAGTCCTGCACGAGGTACTTCGCCTCAACGCTGGGCCGGATGGTGCGGTCAGAGCGGGAGACCGTGCCACCGAAGTCCTCCACCCGCCGCGTGAGCGAGCCGGCGAGGGTGAGCCGGTCGACGTAGGTGCCCGCGTAGCGAAGGAAGACCTCGTCGTAGATCTGGAAGTTCGTGAAGTAAACATCCTGAAAGTCGCGGCGGTAGCCCACCGAGACCTTCTGGGACTCGGTGGCGTCGTAGGCGACCTCGGAGTTGAGCGCGAGGCCGCGGTAGTCGGTCTCGAAGTCGCCCGCCAAGCCCTGACCAGCAGCGACCACAGAGCTCTCGTCGTTGATGACCTGACCGTAGCCGGCGAGGGCCTTGAGCGACACCTTCTCGCTGAAGCGGCCGTTCACGCCCGCCATGGCGTGCAGCAGGCTGCCGTCGGGCTTGCCGGTGAAGTCGGTGGTGCCGGCGAGGGGCACCACATCGCGCTCCCAGCGGAACCAGGTCTGATCGACCTGCACCACCACGGCGGTCTTCGGGAAGAAGCGCCAGCGGTAGTCGGCGACCAGGCCAAAGGCGCTTCGGTTGTTCAAGCCCGCGGGATCGTCGGACTGGAAGGCGGTGTCTTCGGGGGCGGTGTACTTTTGCAGGGCCGCCGTGCCGCCCAGAGACAGCTCCATCGAGCTTCCGGGCCGGAGCACCGCCGCCGCGGCGAACTTCTCTTCAAAGCGACCCTGGTAGGGGTCCTCGGAGAAGGTGGAGTCGGTCTCGCGACCGGCGTTGCGCAGCGTGTTGGAGAGCGCCAGCCCCACCTTGGCTTCGGGCAGGGCCCGAAGCGCTGCGCGAATCTCGAAGTCGCTCCACCGGTTCAGGTTGTCCATCCCGTCGGTGATGTACTTCTTGCCGGTGTACGAAGAGCCGAGGCTGAAGTCATAGTTGGAATTCTTCGACTTCAAATCCAAGGCGGGTCGCAGCGTGAGGCCGGCGCCCGATCGCACCTCTTCGCCGTCCGAGCCATCCGAGAGGTAGGGGTTGGACCGCCAAAACAACGATGCGGAGACAGACGGCGTCACGACGGTGTTTCCCACCCGGATGTGATCGCCCGGCCCTGCGGCCGCTGCGCCAGAGGCGAAGGCGGACCCCAGGGCCATCACACAAACGGTGGGAAAACGATGCTTATTGTTCACAATGACCGTCCGCTTGAGCAGAGTTCCACCTGGCGCTCGCGCTCCGAGGGCGGAGCGCCTACCTCACCGATCCGGGCAGCTTCGGCAACCCGATCGCGCACCTACTCGAAGGTCGTGCCGTAGGTATTGGGCGGCGGCAGATCCTCGATCACATCCAGCCCGCCGTCGGAGAGCTCACCGTCGTCCAGGAGTCCGCCGCCCGTGACCTCGACGTCGGTGTTGCCGGCCACCGAGCCGCCGCCGCCCACGCAGGCCTTGGCCTCGGCGAGGAACTGGCGGGTCTTGCTGACCGCGACCGCGACCTTGCGGAACTCGTGCTCGGCCAACTCGGACTCATTCGACTGGAGGGCGGACTTCAGCGCGGTGTTGGCGCGCTTGGAGACGTCGACCAGCGCGCGGATGGACGCTTCTTTGTTGCGCACGCACTGGATCTTGTCGGGGTCGCCGTCTTTCTCAGCGATCTCCTTGAGCTTGCCCACCTGCACCAGCGCGTCGTCGATCTCGGTGCTGGCCTGCTTGGCAAAATCCAGCTTCTGCTTCGGATTCGTGCTGTTGGGGGTGTACGCCTGACCGTTGGCGTCGTCGTCATAGGCGCGGGCATCCCCGGCGGTCAAGGCCAGACCGAAGCCAAGAAGCAGGACCCCGGCCATACGCGCCGGACCCTTGCTCAAAAAGATGTGCAACATCGGAACCTCCATAGACCTCTCCAACTAGACGATAGGCCGCAAATGGCGCTACGTCAACTCGGAAGCGCGCCCTGGAATGGCACCCCAAGGGGTAGACCGAAGGAGCGCCGGACGCCCGAGCGCTCTCCTCTCCCCTCCGCTATCGTCCCGCCTGGCATGGGGCTTGAGCGAAGAGCGGCTATACCCGTCCCAAGTTGTCAACGGAGGGCCTGGCAGCCCAGGCCTTTGCCTCACTCGATCGCAAGGACGAAGGGCGCCAGCACTTCCTCGGCGGTGACCCCCTCCTCAAAGCGCCAGGACCGGGCGGCGCGGGCCACGCAGAGGGCGATCTCGTCCAGCGCAGCCTCATCGCCCGCGGCTGAGGCGGAGAGCACGCGCCCGTCGCGGACGTTCAGCGTCACCTCCAGGCGCCCAGCGAGGTCGGGGTGGGTCTTGATGGCGGCCTGGTAGCAGCGATGAACGCTGGCGGCGCCCTGGCGGAGCCCGCGACGGAGGCCCTCCTCGAGGTTGCCGCCCAACTCGGGCTGCGCCCGCACGATCACCTCGCGGGGACGCGGCGCGCTGGCACTCACGGCCTCGATGGCGGCGTACCCCCCTTCGGAGAGGCCGATCTGGCCGATCTCCGCTTCGCGTGGCGCCCCTGCGCCGCTGTCGGAGCGCCGCTCACGCTCGGTGGAAGCGAGGCTGGCGTGCTGCACCTCCTGGAGGGCCTGCTCCAGGCGTTGATCGGTGGCGATGGCGGCCGTCCAGCCCTCGTTGGACAGGCCATGGGTGCCCAGGACGGAGAGCGCCGTGGTTCGGAGCGCCGAGGAAGGGTCAGCCATGGCGGTGGAGGCGGCCGACGCCGACCCATGGACGCGCCGCTGCCTCCGGTCGGGCTTTACGGGGACCGGGGCGGCCTCCACCTTCGGCGCGCGAAAGACCTGGACGGGGATCGAGGCGATCAGATGCTCATCCACCGTGACCAGATCGACCGGCCGATCGGCCCGGGCCACCGCCCCGCAGAGGAGGAGCGCGGCCGCGCCGAAGATGCTCAGGGTGCCATGAAAGAGCGGCTCCTGAGGGCGCAGGAGGGGGGCCGGGAAGAGGTGGGAAGTCGGCGCGACACGACGTGGACGGCGCCCAAGCGTGAGCACCATTGTGGCTGCACCCGCACGCAGGCAAACCTGTGCCCCCTCGGTGATCAGCGTGGGCGCTTGAACATCGAAGACCTCGCCCCCGACCTTGTGGCGAAGGAGCAGGCTCATCCCGGCCTGGGGCCGCAGCTGGATGCCGGCTGCGGTGGGGAGGAGCAGTGCGTGGGCGGCGGGCAGCTCGGGGCTCTCGGGGAGGCGGAGATCGACCGCGGGCCCGGTCCCCACCACCAGGTTCTGCTCGGCGGTCACCTGCCGCTGCTGCCGCACCCCCGCGGCGTCTGTCCAATGAACAGCAATACAAGGCTCGTCGGAAGGCAGAAGTTCGTCCATGGCGCCCCCAGGGATCGCAAGGATACAAACAGACCCGATGCCCAGCTTCTCTGGGGGGCCCGTCGATGCGATCTCTTCGATGGGACAACGCCCCTCGGACTGAGGTTCCGAAGCACAAACGAAAAAAGCGCCCCGGAGGGCGCTTCGATCGGTCTGTGCAGACCCTAGCCCGGTGCGAGGGCGAAGGGGATGCTGACACCCGACTCGGTCAGATCCTCGGGGAAGCGCCAGGAGCGCACCTTCTTGCGGATGCACTCGCCGAGCGTGTTGTCGCCCGTGGTGTTGGCGTCGACCGAGGCAGAGCCCACGCGACCGGCGTTGATGTCGATCAGAACCGAGATGCGGCCGTTCAGGGTGGGATTGACCTTGAGCTGCGCGTCGTAGCAGCTCTTGATGCCGCCCTGGTTGGATCGCACCACCGCGCGAATCTTGTCGGCGGACTCGCCGCCCACCGATCCTTCCAGGTTGGAGTCAAAGTTGGCCTTGCCCTTGGGCACCGTCTTGGCCACATCGGCCACCTTGGCCGTGCCGCCACCTGCGGAGCCAATGCCGCCGATGCCCTGCTCGGCGGTGCCCGCGCCGCCTTCGCCACCGCGGACGCCTTCACGACCATCCACCGAGCCCATGTTGGCGCTGGTGACGCCCTGCAGGCCGCTCTCGAGGCTGGCCAGGCCCACGTCTTCGCCCTGGAACATGTCTGCCACCGCGCCGTTGCTCGACGAGCCAGTGGTGCCCAGCACGCGCAAGACCATCGACTTCTGCGCTACCGCGTCGCGCTGTTGGTCTTTGGTCTTTGGCGCCGAGTCGGCTGCCGGCGTCTCTTCTTTGGGCTTGTCGTCCTTGGGCTTTTCTTCCGCCGGCTTCTCGTCCTGGGGGCCCTCTTCGGCGGTGGCCTGGGTCTCCGGCGGCTTGACGTTCATCGTGACGCTGACGTAGCGCTCGAGATCTTCGATGGGGATGTCGATCACCGGCTCGGTGTTGACCACGTAGATGATGAGCGCCGCGGCGAGGGCCGAGAACATGCCCAGGAAGCTGTAGAAGACGGGATCATCTTCGTCGAAGAACTTCGGCCGGAAGTCCTTGGCAGAGCCCGATGCCGCCTTGACCGACTCGGGAGGGGCGGCGACGAATTGGAAGAGCACCGTGATGTCGTCGATCGCGACCTTGCCGCGATCGGAGTTCGACAGCGCGATGCTCAGCACCGCGCCCTTCTTGGAGGGGTCGGCCTCCAGCTCCTTCTTGGAGCCATCGGCCCGACCCACCGCGCCGGTCATCTTGTCGGTGTAGTTGAGGATGTACTCCTCGCCCTTG
>JBEIQK010000748.1:0-3234 GCA_040376505.1 Alphaproteobacteria bacterium
ACCTCCCCGGTGCGCAGGTCGGTGATCACCCCGGCGCCAGGCGGCAGGCTCGGGCTGCCCCAGAAGGCCAGCCAGCCGGCGCCGGTCCACAGCAGGCGCCCCCCGGCGGCGGCCTCCTCGCGGTAGACGGCCGGATCGGTGTCGCGCAGCAGGGCGGCGAGCCGGCGGTAGACCGCGCCGGCCGGCTTGTCGACCACGCCGCCCACCACCGACCCGGGGCCCGGCGCCGTGGTGGCGAGCAGCGAGTGCGTGGAGAAGGGCGCGCCGCTGCGCTCCTTCGCCCAGGGCGGGTCGGCCAGGGTGTGCCAGAAGACGCGATCGGCGCCGCCGGCCAGGGCGGCCCCGATGATGGCGGCCACCATCTTGCCCTGCCAGGCCTCGTCGATGTGCGGTTTGCGCGGGTCGGAGGGCACGCTGGTCTCAGTGATCCAGACCGGCTTGCCGGGGAGCAGCTCGGCGGCGAGCTGCAGGGCGCGGGCCAGGGGCTCGGTGCCGTCTTCTTCGAAGTAGACATGGGCGGAGAAGACGTCGACGGCGGCGACCACGGCGGGATCGTCGAAGACGGCGCGGGCATAGGCCGCACCCTGGGGGTGGTGGGGCCGAAAGAAGCCGGCCGAGAGCACCACCGCCTCGGGATCGGCCTGCCGGATGGCCTGGGCGCTGGCCAGCAGCACGGCGGCGTACTCGTCGGGGCGCTCAAACAGGGCGGGGTCGATGCGCTGGGGGCCGTTCTTGGGGGGCTTGCTGTTGTGCAGGTCGGGCTCGTTGTCGACCTCCCAGTAGCGGATCTTGCGCTGCAGGCCGGGCATGTCGTCGACGCCGTCGCCGTCGTAGCGCTCCACCACCCGGCGCACATAGGCGGCGTAGGCGGGCAGGTCGGTGGGCACATAGGCGGTCGTGAAGCCGGCGGTGGCGTTGCCGGGCCAGGGGCCAATCATCACGAGGGCGTCGAGGCCGGCGGCCTGCACGGCGGCCACCCAGGCGTCGGCCCGCCGCCAGTCCCAGCCGCTGCGCGCGAGGCGGAGGTGGTCCAGGTAGGGGTAGTTGGCGGTGTTGCTGCGCACGATGGCGGCCCCCAGATGCGCGGCGGCGGCGGCATCCTGGGCGAGCAGGGCGGGCTCCTCGGCGGGGCTGATGCGGCCGTCGTCGAGGAAGAGCTTGGGGATGCTGACGGCCTCGTTGATGCCGAAGAGCTCAGCGCCCTTGCGGGCCGTGCGGGCCACCCCGGGCGGCGCCTTCGCGGCGGTGGGCGCGGCGGCGGGGGCAGGATCGGCGCAGACGCAGGCGACAAGCGCGGCGATGAGCATGACAGGCTCCTAAACGGGGGGTCCGCCCCGCAGGGGGCTCTGGTTCACCGAGCGGGCGGCGCGCAGCCAAAGCAGGCCGCTGGTGAGGCCCCAGGCGCCGAGCAGGGGGCTCGGCAGGCTGAGCCCGGCGACGAGGGCGCCGGCGACGAGGGGGGCGGCCAGCGGGCGGCGGCGACGGGGCTCGGCGAAGAGCAGGGCGCCCGACAGGGCGATGGCGACGGCCAGACCGCGCTCCTCGACGAGCAGGGCGGCGTGGAGGAGGCCGAGGGGCAGGCTCAGCCCCATCCAGAGGCCAAGCTGGCGCTCCGCAGGGCTCAGGCGTGGGGGTTGAGGGCTTGTCATCCGCTTTGCGAATGGGATGGTAAGACGGCAGCGCGCCCCCTGTGGAGGTCCGTGTGAACTTCGAGCACCGCCATCGCTACCCGCGCCCGGTCGACGTGGTCTGGCAGACCCTGTTCTCGCCGGCCTACGAAGCGGCGATGCAGCAGGAGACCGGCATCACCCGCGAGCTGCTGGAAGACCGGCAAGCCGGCGCCATCCGCCGCCGCCGCACCCGGGTGACCTCGGCGGCCGAGTTGCCGGCGGTGGCCCAGTCCGTGGTGGGCGCCAAAAAGCTCAGCTACGAGCTCATCGAAGAGATCAACGAGGCCGACTTCGCCGTGCGCTGGGAGGTCAAGCCCGACCGCATCGGCGACAAGGTGGAGGCGCGGGGCAGCTACCGCTTCGCCGAAGCGCCGGGCGGCGCCGAGCGCACGATGTTGGGCACCGTGACGGTGCGGGTGCCGCTGGTGGGCGGCCGCATCGAGAGCGCGGTCGCCGAGGAGCTGCGCGCCGGCTACGACAAGGCCCACGCTTTCGCCACCCGCTGGCTCCTGGAGCGCACATGATCCTGCTCTTTGCTTCGCTCGCCGCGATGGCCGGCTACGGCGACGTCGACGCCGAGGGCTACCCCTCCTGGGCCGAGCGCGACCTGCACCTGTGGACCAACGCCTCGCGGGTCGATCCCGAGGCCTTCGAGGAATTCTACAACCAGGCCGGCTGCAGCTTCGACGACTTCGAGCCCTCCGAGCAGAGCCCGAAGGACCTGCTCTACTTTGAGTGGGACCTCAACGTGGCGTCGCGTTTTCATTGTGACGACATGTATACAAATGACTGGTTCGCCCACGAGAGCAGCGACGGCACCAGCTTCTTCGACCGGGTCTCGCGCTTTTACAGCGAGTCGGGCTACGTCGGCGAGAACATCGCCTACGGCTACCCCGACCCCTTCACCGCCCAGATGGGCGGCTGGATGTGTTCGTCGGGGCACCGGGCCAACATCATGCTGGCCGACTACAACGAGCTCGGCACCGGCGTGGTCTCCAACTACTACACCCAGGACTTCGCCGCGGGCACGGTCGACAGCACCAACCCGGTGGCGATGGGGGTCCACGAGCCCCAAACGGCCACCGACGAGGCGACCTTCTTCGCCGACTGGATGGATGCGGCGGCGCCCGCATCCTTCGAGGTGGTGGTCGACGGCGTGGGCTACCCGCTGGCGCTGACCTATGGCACCGACACCCTCGGGGTGTACAGCGGCGAGGCCGCCCCCGACGCTGCGGAGTGCCACCGCTACTTCTTCCGCTGGGAGACGGCGGCGGGGGCCAGCGCGACCTTCCCGGAGACCGGCAGCTACCTCTACGGCGAGGCCTGCGAGGCGCCGGTGGATTGGGAGGAGGGCCAGGCGGCCGAGGGCCCTGGCGGCGGCGAGGACGGGGCCGGCGACGGCGGGCTGTCCGAGGTGGCCGGCGAGGATGGCCTCATCGACCCGGCCGACATCAAGCTGGTCGGCTGCGCGAGCCTGGGGCAGTCGGCCGAGGGCCTGGGCGCCCTGCTCGGCCTGGGCCTGCTGGTGGGTCGGCGGCGAAGGCGGGCCTGAGGCGATGAAGGG
>JBEIQK010000945.1:0-2322 GCA_040376505.1 Alphaproteobacteria bacterium
CCAGCAACAAGGCGAGGCAGACCCCGGGGAGCACGGCCGACTGCGAATTGCCGGTGATGTCCACCGAGAAGGGCGCCGAGGCGAGGCGCACGAGTCCAAAGGAAAAAAAGTGGTGGGGATTTCCAGCGTGAGACAGATCGCTCGCCCCATCGCCGCCCCCCGCCGAAAACGCCGCGACATAGAGCCCCAGCGGCAGGGCCACCACCCCAAGAGCCGCGCCAGCGGCCCGCGCTGGCAGCCCGCCCCGCGCCAGCCCGGCGAGAAAGAGCCCCCCCACCAGCACCGCCGCCGCGAGGCCGAGCCAGGCCGTGCTGAGCAGGCAGAGCAGGAAGAAGAGCCCCGCCAGGGCGCCATCGCGGGCCCTTCCCTCGGGCCGGGTGGCGCGCCACCAGTACAGACCCAGGAGCGGCAGCCAGGGATTGATCACATGGTAGACATAGCCCTCCAGCAGGGCCGTGCTGGCGAGCCCCGACATCGCAAAGGCCACGCCCGCCAGGGCCGACCAGGGCCGCGCCGCCCCCAAGGCCCGGGCGAAGGCCTCGGCCCCCATCGCCGAGGCGAAGACCCCGAACAGACCCAGCAGCGCATGGGCCCGCGCCGCGCCGATCGGCGAGAGCAGGGCGCCCAGCACCATCAACACAAAGCTGTCGGGCCGGCCATAGGTGGCACCGGCCGGCCAGCCGGTGAGGGGATCGGTCAGATCGAAGAGCAGACGGGGCGCAGCCGACACAAACCAGACCGTACCCGCGGCGTCGGGGTTGTGGCCGAGCATGCCGTGGGTGAAGAGCGCCGGCCAGGTCCACAGCGCGCTCAGGGCGAAGAGCGCGAGGGGGACGCCCCAATTGGCGCGGCTCACCGGCGCCCTTCGCGGCGATGGGCGAGGATCTGGAAGGCCAGCACCGCGAAGACGAAGAGCATCCAGCCCACCGAGGCGGCCACCCCGGCGGCGTCGACGATGTCCATTGTGCGCCCCGGCAAAGCGGCGGCGGTGCGGCGGGCCCGGCTGCCGTCGAGCACCCAGACGAGGCGGTCTTCGCCCAGCGCCAGCAGCTCATTCGACGCGGCGACCAGGGCGCGGGCCTGCCCGGGGGCCTCGACATAGAGCCGCAGGGCGAGCTGCCGCGGGGGCTCACCAGTCCACTGGCCGGTGTAGACCCCATCCTCGGGGCGCTCGTCGGGAGGGAGCCCGTCGTCGCGGAGGCTGAGCCGGCGGGCCTCGCCCAGCCAGGTGGTCTCGGCGCTGACGGAGAGCCCGGCGGTGCGGGCCTCATCGACGAGCACCACGGCGACCTGCTGCTGCGGCACGGGGTCGGCCGCGGCCAGCGATGCGACGAGGGCCAGCGCGAGCAGCATGGGCGGCAGCCTACCACGCCCGCGGCGGGCCGGCCTTGGCGGGCGGTTCCCGCTGCGCCCCCTGTGGTAGCCTGCCCCCATGTCGCGGCGCGCCCCCGTCTCCAGCCCCCGTTCGAACGCCCCCTGGCTCCTCGTCGCCGGGGTCGGCGCCGCCAGCCTGCTCTACGGTCTGCTCCGCCGAAACACCGACCAGGCCGCGCCAATCGACGAGGTGCCCCCCATCGCTGAGGCCCCGCCAGGGCCGGCGCCCGAAGGCAGCCCGGTGATGCCCGGCACCGTCTCGATCGCGCTGTCGGCCCCCACCGCCACCGCCGCCGCCGCCGCCACGGCCCGCTGCCCCGGCTGCGACATCGTGCTGGTCACCGTCTGCTCGCTGCGCCGCGACGCGGTGGGCCGCTATGGCGAGCACCCCGGCCTCACGCCGGCGATCGACCGCTTCGCCGAGGGCGGCTACCTCTTCGACGCCGCCTACGCCGCCAGCAACTTCACCCTGGCCAGCCTGACCGCCATCCTCACCGGGCGCTTTGGCAGCTCCACCGGCGTGCTCACCTGGGACAAGGGCCTCGTGGCCGATGTCCCCACCCTGCCCGAGGTGCTCGGCCTCTACGGCTACCGCACCGGCGCCTTTACGGTCGACGCCCCCAGCGGCTTTCGGCCCGACTATGGCCTCGATCGCGGCTTTCAGCGCATGGAGATCATCGCCGCCCCCCGCGACACCCCCGACGGGCGCTTTGGCGGCGGGCTGCCCGGCCCCGGCGGCGACTCGGCCACGCCGATCGTGGAGTGGCTGGGTGAACAGACCGGCCCCGAGCCGATCTTCGCCATGTTTCACACCCGGAGCGCCCATTTTCCCTTCGTGATCACCGACGATGAGGCCGGCGCCGACCCCACCGGCATCCACCATCTGCTCTGGGAGGCGGGTCGGGTCGACGTCAACAAGGTCGGCAGCGTGGCGATGCCCGGCATGGC
>JBEIQK010000931.1:0-2368 GCA_040376505.1 Alphaproteobacteria bacterium
CCCGTCGGTGGGCACCCTCACCCTCACCACCGAGGCCACCGACTGCGACGACAGCGCCGCCGACGCCTACCCCGGCGCCACCGAGGTCTGCGGCGACGCGGTCGACAACAACTGCGACGGCGACGTGGATGAGCTGTGCTCGACCTGCTCGGCCTTCACCGCCGCCGAGCTCGACGACTATGCCGCCGAGGTGGCGCTGCACCTGGAGACCGAGCTGTCCTGTGTGCTGGAGGACTACGAAGACGCCACCTACGGCATCTGGGAGACCCACACCTGGCTCGGCCTTCTCGGCAGCGAGACCAGCGCCGATCCGCTCGCCAGCGCCAGCTTCGACCTCGACGTCTACGGCTTCATGGCCACCACCCTCGAAGACGCCGATCTCTTCGAGATCGCCCTCAACTGGACCCTCCGCTATGACGACGGCACGGGCGCTGTGGTCGAGGACCCCAGCACCACCAGCGAGCTCCTCGAGACCGATCAGGCCTCCGTGGAGTCCTGCACCACCCTGCTGCGGGACTGGATCACCGTCCAGGGCCTCACCTGCTACTAGGGGCTAACGGAGCGGCTCCCAGGCGCCGCTCTCCTGGAAGGTGCGCCAGCGCAGGGCAAGCGCGTCCACGGGGCCGCGCTCCTTCAGCTCGGCCCGCAGCAGGTTGACCCCGTCTTTGAGCTGCCGGGCCGCCATCTGGTAGGGCGGCAGGCGCTCGGCGGGGCCCTTGTGATCGCAGGGGTAGGCGAAGCGCTGGAGCAGCGGCCCGGCGAGGCGCTCGATCTGGGCGATCTCCGCGGGGTCCATCTTCGCCTTGTACTTGGCGGTGTTGTCGGCCTTGATCGCCGTGTGGCCCCGCGCGTCGCCCTTGTTCTCGCTTGGGCGCTTGAGCTGGGTCAGGCCAGGCGCGGTTGGCAGATCGAGGAAGGTGCAGAGGCGGGCCAGCTCGGGGCCGGGATCGCGCACGAGGTCCTCGTAGCGCAGCTCGATGAAGCGCCGGGAGCCCAGGTTCGCGGCGTCCAGCTCCAGACGGGTGATGCGGTCGACCCAGCGCTGGGCGGCGCGCAGGCGGTCTTTGCCCCAGGCCTGATCGATGGAGAGCGCGTAGTCGCGCACATCGCGGACGATGTGGATCACGCGGCACGCCGGCCACAGACGGTTGAGCAGGGCGATGTGCTGCACATAGCCGGGGCTCTTGTCGCCCCAGATCCGGCCGCCGCCCCGCGGGGAGGCTGCGTCGGTGCGGATCAGCGCCTCGAAGACCGCGGCCGTGCCAAAGCCCGTGCAGGCGGCGTACCAGGCGTCGATGTTGAGCTGGTGGCCTTGCTCTTCGCGCAGGTAGACGAAGTAGGGCGAGCCCGCCTGCCGTTCGGCGAAGGCCTGGAAGGTGGCGCGATCGGACAGATCGCCAAATTCCGGCCAGCGTTGCGCCCAGTCCGGCAGGAACTCGGTCTCGGCGGCGGGGATGCCGATGGCCGGGTGGTTGTTGAGCAGATCGCGCAGGAGCTTGGTGCCCGAGCGCGGCATGCCCACCAGGAACAGGGGGCCGCCAAAGGGGGCTGGTGTTAGCACGGAAGGGCCTCGGTGTGGTCCACAGCTTGGGTCACGCGCTGCGCCGGGACGGGTACCCGCCCGCACCCCTCGTTGCAAAGCGTGACATCAGAGCTCTACAGGCTTTGTGATCGCCACCGATGCCGTCGCCGTATGTGTGTGCCGTGCTCGCTTCACCCTTGTTCCTGCCCCCTTGGAGCGCCCAATGTCTGAGCATCTCGCCGATTATGCTGGAAAGACCGTTCTTGTCACTGGAGGTGCGGGTGCCATCGGCTCCAACCTCACCCGCGCCCTGGCCTCGGTCGCCGGCCGCGTCATCGTGCTCGACAACCTCGTCTCTTCGCCGCGCTGGAATGTGCCCAGCCTGAAGAACGTGCTCTTTGTCGAGGGCGACATCTGCGATGAGGTCAAGCTCAAGCGGGTCTTCTTCGAGAAGCCGCAGATCGTCTTTCATCTCGCCGCCTTCTTCGCCAATCAGAACTCGGTGGATCACCCAGAGCACGACCTGATGGTCAACGGCATGGGCACCCTGCGCCTGCTTGAGTACGCCACGCTCTCGCCGCTCACCCGCTTTGTGTACGCCAGCTCGGGCTGCTCGATCTACGGCAGCGAGGCGCCGCTGCCCCTGCGCGAAGAATTCATGTCGATGCACCTCACCACGCCCTACCAGATCACCAAGATGCTGGGCGAGCTGTACGGCAACTTCTTCCACCACCACTACAACGTGCCGGTGGTCAAGGCGCGCTTCTTCAATTCCTACGGTCCGGGCGAGGTCCCCGGCCAGTACCGCAACGTCATCCCCAACTTCATCTACTGGGCGATGAAGGG
>JBEIQK010000038.1:0-16743 GCA_040376505.1 Alphaproteobacteria bacterium
CCTGGCCCGGCCGGTCGCCTTTGGAGAGGCCAGCCGCCCCACCTCCCCCGAAGATCAGCTCGCCGCCATCCTCACCGAGCCCTACTGCGTGGCCTGCCACGCCGCGATCGAGCCCGTCGCCGCCTCGCTCTTCGGCTTCTGGGTCACCGTTCAGTACAGCGCCGAGGAGATGACCCGCTACCACCCCGAGCGCGAGTCGATGGCCGCCGAATACACCAGCGTGAGCAACGCCTGGGTGGGCGAGCCTGTCTACGGTCTGGCCGATCTCGGCCTCGTCATCTCCCAGGACCCCCGCTTCACCACCTGCGCCGTGAAGACGATGGCCAAGGCGCTGTGGCGGCGCGAGCCCGAGCTGCACGATCTGCCCACCATCACCGAGCTCGACCAGCGGTTCCGCGCCGCCGATCAGCGCCTCAGCGCCCTGGTCGCCGCGATCACCGACACGCCCCAGTACCAGGTGGGTCGCCTCACCGAAGCGGCGCCGGCCGAGGCCGAAGAGCGTGAACGGACGGTCTCGCTGCTGTCGGCCGAGCAGCTCCGCCATGTCCTGCGCGATCTGACCGGCTACGAGTGGACCCGCTACGGAGACGATCTGCTCCAGGATGACGGCCTCGGCTACCGGGTGCTCGCCGGCGGCCTGAACGGTGTCAACGTCACCAGCCCCCAACCCGACCCCGGGCTGACCTGGAACCTCGTCTGGCTGCGCCTCGTGCAGGCCTCGGCCAGCTACGTCGTCACCCATGACCTCCTCACCCGCGACGAAGCCCCGCGGCTCTTCACCGAGGTGACCCTCGAAGATCGGCCCGGCGACGATGCCTTCGAGGCCCAGCTCGAAGACCTCGCCCTGCGCACCCTCAGCCGCCGCCTCACCGAGGGCGAGGCCGCCGCCCTGCGCGACCTGTGGACCGCCCTGCTGCCCACCGACGGCCCCCAAGGGGGCTGGACCGCCGTGCTCAGCGCCCTCCTGCTCGATCCGGAGTTCGTGACGCGATGATCAGCCGACGCCAGCTCATCCACCGCGCCGCCCCGGCCCTGCTCCTGCCCCTGGCCGGCCGCGTCCGCGCCGAGGGCCTCACCGCCGAACGAAAATTTCTGTTTATCGTTTGCAACGGCGGCTACGACCCCACCTTCGTCTTCGCCCCCCTCTACGACGTCGCCTCAGTCGACATGGAGACCGACAGCACCCGCGCCGAGCTGCACGGGCTGCCTTTCGTCGATCACGCCGACCGCCCCAGCGTGCGGGCCTTCTTCGAGGCCTATGGCGACCGGGCGGCGATCCTCAATGGACTGGAGAGCCCCAGCATCACCCACGATCGCTGCATGAAGCTCCTCCTCACCGGAACGGCGGACACCGCTTCAGACGACTGGGGCAGCATCATCGCCGCCCACTCGGTGAACGATCTGGTGCTGCCCTTTGTGGTGCTCTCCGGCTTCGCCTTCAACGAGCGCTACGCCAGCGAGGTGGTTCGGGTGGGGCCCACCGGCCAGATCAAGAAGCTGATCGAGGGCACCGCCATCACCGAGGGCGCCGACTCCCCCATCAGCCTGCTCAGCGAGGCCGGCCAGGCCGAGGTCGCCCGGGTCCTCGCTGGCCGCATCGACGCCTACGCCGCCGCCGCCGAGCGCGGCCGGGCCGAGCGCTTTGGCGCCGCCTACGCCCGCTCCCACGCCCAGGTGGGCGCTGTGCTCGGTCGGGCCGAGGAATTGGGCATCGGCAAGCTCGGCACCCCCGCCAGCCGCCTCGGCTTCGATGACTTCGCCTCGGCCCTCGACCTGCTGGAGAGCGGCTCGGCCCGCTGCGTGAGCCTCTCCTACAATGGCGTCTACTCGATGGGCTTTGACACCCACTCCTTCATCGAATTTCAGTCGATGCACCACGAAGAGCTGTTCAGCTTCCTGATCGACCTGATGGGCGAGATGGACCGCCGCAGCAGCCCCACGGCCGGCCGGCTCTCCGACGAGGTGGTGGTGGTGGTGTACTCGGAGATGGGCCGCGGGCCGCTGCTCAACGGCACGGGCGGCAAAGACCACTTCCCCTTCACCTCGGCGATGCTGCTGGGGCCGGGCATCCGGGGCGGCCAGGCGGTGGGCGCCTTTGGCGACGCCGCCTACGGGCTGCCGATCGACTTCGCCACCGGCGAGCCCGCCGAGAGCGGCGCCGTCCCCCACACCCGCGACCTCGGCGCCACCCTGCTGGCCCTGGCCGACGTCGACCCCGGCGAGGCCCTCGACGGCGCCCGCCCCATCGAGGCCTTGTTCTCATGAGGGTGCTCCTGCTCCTGCTCCTCGCCTGCGACAAGGGCGGCGACGGCGCGGTCGCCGACGAGGCCGACCTCGACGCCTCCGCCGACGCGCCTGCCACCCACCCCGATTGCTCGGCCGACGAGGCCGCCTACCCGCTCAGTTGGGAGGGCACGGCCCGGCCGATCCTGCTCACCTACTGCGCCGCCTGCCACGCCGCGGCCAGCCCCCAGCGCTTCGGCGCCCCCGAGGGGGTCTCCTTCGACACCGAAGACGAGGCGCGCACCTGGGGCGCCCGCATCCGCGCCCGCACCATCGACATCGGCGACATGCCCGTCGGCGGCGGCGTCTTCGCCAACGACCGCTTCCTCCTCGAAGCCTGGTTGGACTGCGGCAACACCGCCGCGGCGTCGACAGGGCGCGCGTCACCGGGCTAGAAGCGCCGCCCTTCGCAGGCGCCCTCCATGACCCCGCAGCACCGCCTCCTCCTGCCCACCACCCGCGGAGCCGAGCAGGCCCTGGTCGACGAGCTCGACCACATCGGCATCCACGGCGCCGTCGCCGATCGCGGCGTGGTGCGTCTGCAGGCCCCCATCGAGGCCGCCTACCGGGCCCTGCTCTGGAGCCGCGTGGCCAGCCGGGTGCTGGTCTGCCTCGGCGACTTCCACGCCCCGATGGCCGAAGACCTCTACCGCGGAGCCGGCACCATCCCCTGGGAAGACCACGTCGACCCCAAGAAGACGCTGATGGTCGAGGTGGTCGGCGGCTCCGAGACGATTCGCCACAGCGTCTACGCGGCCCAGCGGGTGAAGGACGCCATCTGCGACCGCCTGCGCGAACGGGTCGGCGCCCGCCCCGACATCGACCTTCGCCGCCCCGATCTGCGTGTCCACGTGCACCTTCGCAACGATCGGGCCACCATCTCCCTCGACCTGGCCGGCGAAGGCCTGCACCTGCGCGGCGCCGGCCGCGACACCGGCCGGGCCCCGATGAAGGAGACCCTCGCCGCCGCCCTGCTGTGGATGACCGGCTGGCCGCGCCACCCCAGCACCCCGCTGGTCGACCCGATGTGCGGCGCCGGCACCCTGCTCACCGAGGCCGCCGCGATGGGCCTCGACCTCGCCCCGGGCCTGCTGCGCCCCCGCTGGGGCTTCGCCGGCTGGCGCCAGCATGAGCCCCGCATCTGGGATCGCCTGATGAACGAGGCCCGCGAGCGCCGCACCGCCGGCCGCGGCCGCCCGCTCGCCCTCTTCGGGGCCGACGCCAGCGACCACATGATCGACGTGGCCACCGGCAACGCCAAGGCCCTGGGCCTGGAGGGCGCCATCCGCTGGGCCCGCCGCGGGGTGGAGGAGGCCCGCCCCCCGGCCGGGGTGGAGCCCGGCATTGTGGTCACCAACCCGCCCTACGGCGAGCGCCTCGGCGAAACGGCCGAGCTCTTCGGCCTCTACGCCGAATTGGGCGACCGCCTGCGCCAGCGCTTCCTGGGCTGGACGGCCTTCGTCATCACCGCCCACGGCCCCCTGGTGCCCGCCCTTGGCCTCAAGCCGCGCCGCCGTCATGTCATCCACAACGGGCCCATCGAGTGCCGCTGGCTGGAGATCCCGATCAGCAGCGCCGCCCCGCAGTCCGACGGCCCCGGCTGGCGCCGCGAGTAGGCCGGAGCCTCTGGTCAGCCCTCGCGGGCGCGCTGCAAGACCGTCAACAGGTGGGGCCGGCCTTGAAGCGCCTCCACCAGCCCCAGCCGTTTACCGCGTCGATGGCCGCGCGACGCCTCCGCCACTCCTGAAGCTGGCACTTTAAGGCAGACCGATCTCCAGGGAAGTCGATTCGGACCCTTGGGATTGCAGCCCAGATGCCCCAGAAAGGCCAGCATCCGCTTCTGGCCATCGGACACCCACGGTCAATCCATCCGGCCGGGTTCGCGCGAAGTCCCAAGCGCTGGCGCTCCACCGAGAGGGGGTCCGAGACCCTGAAGGTGTCGATGCGCGGCTTCGCCGTGACGGCGCTCATCTCCAGCACCGCCACCCTCGCCGCGACGGCTCAGCGGCAGTCGCCGGGGAAGACCCGCCAGATCGACTCGCCCACCGCATCATCCACGCAGTCGTCCTGGGTGATGACGATGTCGAGGGCGTAGTCACCGGTGAGCTCGCCGAGGCTGTAGCGCACGGTGCCATCCTTGGTGCTGTCTTCGGCGCAGCGGCCGGAGACAGCGCCGGCCAGCGCCGTCCACTGGGGCTCGCTCTTCAGCGAGGCGGCCGGCATCGTCCAGGTGGCCGGACTCTGGGCAAAGCCGCTGCCCTCGTTGAGGTAGACCCACCAGGCCGTGTCGCCCAGGTCGCCGTTGGCGCATTCGTCTTCGGTGACCACCAGATCGGCGGCGCCGTCGGCCGAGAGATCGACGAGGCTGAAGCGCAGCAGGCCTTCTTCGGTGGAGTCGGTTGCGCAGCGCCCCGAGACGGTGCCGGCGATCTCCTCCCACTGGGGCTCGCTCTTGAGCGAGTCGGGCGGCATTGTCCACGCGGTGGGGGCGCTGGAAAAGCCACCGTCTTCGCCAGCGTAGACCCACCACACGCTCTCGCCCACCGCGTCGTCGGCGCAGTCATCGAGGGAGACCACCACATCGAGCGCGCCATCGCCCGACAGATCGAGCAGGGAGAAGCGGAGCACGCCCTCTTCTGTGGAGTCCGCCGCGCACCGCCCCGAGACCGAGCCCCCCAACTGCTCCCACTGGGCCGTGCTCTTGAGCGAGTCGGGCGGCATCGTCCATTCTGTGGGGCTGCTGGAAAAGCCGCTGCCGGTGTTTTCGTAGACCCACCAGATCGAGTCGCCCACCTCATCGCTGCCGCAGGCGTCTTTGTACACCACGAGATCGACCTTGGCGTCGCCGGTGAGCTCCAGCAGGCTGTAGCGCAGGTCGCCGTCCTGGGTGGAATCGTCGGCGCAGCGGCCGGAGGCGCTGCCAGCGAGGTTCTCCCACTGGGCCACGCTCTTGAGCGAGTCGGGGGGCAGGCTCCAGGCGGTGGGCTCGCTGGCGAAGCCGCTGCCGGTGTTCTCGTAGACCCACCAGATCGAGTCGCCCACCTCGTCGCTCGCACAGGCGTCCAGCGTGACGACCATGTCGGGGGCGCCGTCGCCGCTCAGGTCGAGCAGGCTGAAGCGCAGGTCGCCGTCCTGGGTGGCGTCCTCGGCGCACCGGCCGCTCGCGGTGCCGCCCAGGTTCTCCCACTGGGCCTCGCTCTTCAAGGAGTCCGGCGGCATCGACCACTCCAGCGGGCTCGACGCAAAGCCATTGCCTTCGGCCGGGTAGACCCACCAGATCGCGTCGCCCACCTCGCTGCTCGCGCAGGCATCCAGCGTGACGACCATGTCGGCCGCCCCGTCGCCGGTGAGGTCGAGCAGGTTGTGGCGCACGATGCCATCCTCGGTGGAGTCGGCCTCGCAGCGCCCCTCGGCCGAGCCGCTCAGGTCCGACCACTGGGGCTCGCTCTTCAAGGAGTTGGGCGGCATCGTCCAGCTCACCGCTTCGGGGAGAAAGCCGGTGTTGGTGCAGGTGGCCTCGCCTGGGCCGTCGTCGCCGCCCTCGCCCCCGCCGTCGGCGCCGCCGCCTTCACCCGCTTCGCCCCCTTTGCCACCGCCGCAGGCGAGCAGACAGAGGAGGAGCATCGAAAAGGGGCGGATCGGGCTGAACATGGGGAGCACTCCAAACGAGAGCGCAGGGGTGCCACTCCCTGGCGCCACCGTCAAGAGCCCCCCGTCACCAGGCGGCCAGGAAGTTGTCGACCTCTTCGCGCTCCAGCATGCCGAGCGAGAACTGCAGGCAGCCCGAGCAGACATCGACGTGGTTGTAGCGGTAGAGCCCCGAGGCCTCGAAGGGCGAGCGCCCGCAGAGCTTGCAGGTGGCGTCGTCGGGGGCGGCGAGGCTGGGCCGGTTCTGGGAGATCTTCACCACGCAGACATCGCAGACCACCACGTCGCCGCCGGCCATCATGTGGGTGACCTCGCGGGGCTGGCGGCCACAGGTGGTGCAGCGGGTGGCCTCACCATCCGAGACCCGGCGCGGCTGGGCGGCCGTGGCCGGCGGGGTCGACAGCGCCAGCAGGTGGTCGATCACCGCGGTGGCGCCGCGCTTCACGCCGCGCTCGTGCAGCTTGCGGCTGGCGTCGGGCTCACCGTAGAAGCTGAGCCCGGCCCAGGCGGCCACGGCCAGCTCGGGGTCGGCGACCTCGGCCCAGCGCTTGAGCAGCTCCTTGCCCGCCGCGCTCTTGCGCAGGCCGATCGCCATCAGCACCAGGGCCTGGTAGGCCCGGGCGGTGTTGCGCTCCAGGTCGAGGTTGCGGCGGTGGGCCGCCACATCATGGGCCGGCGGGTGGCGGTCGACGGCGGCCCGCTTGAGGTCGGACTCTTCGAGCTGAAGCCCGCTCACCAGCACCGGCTCGGGCAGGGCGCTGGCCGCCGACAGGGCGAGGCCGCCAAGCGAGGCGCCGTAGTGCTTGCCGGGCTCGCGCAGGCGGGCGCTGGCGGCGTCAGCCACCTGGCTGGTCGCCAGGGCGCAGGCGGCCTCCCAGAGCACAAAGCGGAGGCCTTCGTCCTGGGTGCGCTCGATGGCGCCCAGCATGACCGGCACCGTGGAAGGGCCGATGGTGCGCAGCTCATCGAGGATCACCCGCACGCGGTCGCGGGTGCGCAGGCGGGCATCCTCGGCGCCGCCTGGGGGCAGCCGGTCGTAGGAGGCCACCTCGCTCTCCAGGGCCTGCTGCAGCCAGCGCAGATCGCCGCCGATGCGCCGGGCGCGGGCCAGCTCGATGTAGCTGGGCAGGTGGCTGGGGTGGTCGCGCAGGGTTTCGCGGAAGACCTTGACCGCCTCGTTGGGCTCCCCCTCTTCGAGCAGGGTGCAGCCCAGGGCATGGCGGGCCATCACGTCGTCGGGGTTGGCCAGCAGGGCCTGGTGGCAGGCCTCACGGGCGCGGGGGTACTCGCCCAACTGAAACCAGGCCATCGCGATGCGGGCCAGGACCTTGGGATCATCGGGACGATCGCGCAGGTACTGGCGAAAGTGCTGAATCGCGTTGGTGTACATCCCCAGCTCGTAGGCGACGAGGCCGAGGTGAAAGCGGGCGGTGGGCGCGAACTTGTCGTGCTCGCGCAGGCGCGTGAAGAACTTGCCCGCCTCGCGGTAGCGCCCCATCGCCAGGGCGGTGACCCCGATGTCGCGCAGCACCATCGGCAGCTGCTCGGCGGCGGGCTCGCGCTTCAGCGCCGCGACGAAGTGGTACTGGGCCCGCTCGACGAGGCGCCGCTGGGCGCCCTTCTGCTTGGAGAGCGCCAGCAGGGCCCGCCCGAGCTCGAGGTGGGTCTCCCAGGCCTCCGGCGCGAGGCGGCAGGCGCTCTCCAGGTTGCGCACCCCGGCCCCCGCCTCACCGCGCGACACGTCGAGCATGCCCATGGCGAGGCGCAGATCGGCCCGCTCGCCGTCGATGCGCACGGCCTGATCGAGGTAGCGGGTGGCCGCCTTCTGCCGCTCGATGCCGATCAGGGCGAGGCCGGCCACCACCAAGGCCTCGGCGTTGGCCGGGTCATCGGAGAGGGCCTTGCGGGCCAGCGACAGCGCCCGGTTGCAGTCCTGCTCGCCCCCGCTGTGAAAGAGCCCCCGCGAAAGCACCGATCGCGCCAGCTCGATGCGCAGAGCCGGGTCGTCAGGGGCTGCGTGGATCTGGTCTTCCAGCCGGCTGATCGACCAGTCGAGCTTGTTGTGCGGGAAGAGCGTGGTCATCAGAAGCGGCCCGGCTCCGGGTGCGACGGCGAGGAGCCGCACGCTCTAATGCGGCGGCCCTCGAATGACGCGCCCCCTATCCGCAAGAGCGCACCGATGGCCAACTTCGCGTAAAAGGCCCTGAATGGGCCTGCGAGGCGTGCCGTAGGCGAGGAGGAGGGCGATGTTCATGCCGGGCAGCCGCTGCGCTGGCAGGATAACTCCCCTTTTCACGCACCACCGAGGCTTACCCATGCGCGCCCTTGTTGCTTCTGTCTCTGCTCCGCTTCGCACCCTCCTCCTCGCCGTCGGGCTGGTCGGAATGGCGGTCGCACCCGCCGATGGCTGGGCCAAAGAGAAGAGCCCGGGCGCCGAGTTCGATGTAAAGATGCTCGGCATCGACTCGATCGACGAGGTCCTCAAGCAGATCAAGAAGATCGACAACCTCGTCGACGAGGCCGCCAACGGCCGCGCCCAGGGCCGCGAGGCCATCAACACCGCGCTCGGCCTCAAAGAGGGCACCCCCCTTCAGACCGCCCTGGCCGACTTGCAGAACAAAGCCAAGGGCCAGCTCAAGGTGGTGAGCAAGGGCGGCAAGCTGCAGCTCGAAGCCACCGACGCGGTGCCCACCAACGTGAAGGCCGCCGTCGACGCGGTCAACGTGGCGATGGACAGCTACGGCACCTCGATCAAGAGCCTCACCGCCCTCCCCAAGGAGATCGCCGCGGTGCAGAAGAAGGCCAAGGGCCTCAAGCCCAAGCTCAAGAAGGAGCTCACCAACCCGGCCAACCTCGTCAAGGTGCCCGAGGTGCTCGGCAACATGAAGCACTTCAAGACCAACCTCAAGATCGCCGCCGACCTGCCCAGCCGCACCAAGAAGGTCACCAAGAACCTGAACGGCGACATGAAGGTGATGGTCACCACCTTCGGTGGTCAGTGGCCGCCCAAGATGGGCAACTAAGGGGCCTGCCCGCGCAGCCGGCCCGCTCGGCCTGGGTTGCCCCTACAGCACCTTGCGCCCGGCGAGCCGGTTGCCCATCCGGCTGTAGATCACCAGCACCCCGAAGATCAGCACCGCGTAGGCCGCCGCGTAGCCGTAGCGGTGCCCGCGGGTGAAGGCCCACTTGTAGGCCTCGCTGATGAGGATCTCGGTGCTGCCATCGGGCTCACCGGCGCTCACCAGGTAGATGATGTTGAACATGTTGAAGGTCCAGACGCTGCCCAGGATCACCGCCGGCAGCAGGGCCGGCTTCAACAAGGGCAGCGTGACCCGCCAGAAGCGCTGCCAGCCCGTCGCTCCATCCAGCTCGGCCGCCTGCTCCAGCTCGCGTGGAATGGCCTGAAGCGCCCCCAAGGTCACCACCATCATGAAGGGAAAGCCCAGCCAGGTGTTGGTGACGAGATTCGCCGCAAAGGCAGTGGAGAACTGGCCAAACCAGGAGACCGGCTCCAGGCCTACGAGGCCCAGCAGGGCGTTGATCGCGCCAAACTGGCGGTGGAACATGCCCTTCCACAGCAGGGCCGTGATGTAGTTGGGGATGGCCCAGGGCAGGATCAGCAGCACCCGGTAGAGCCCCCGAAGCTGCAGCCAGGGCTCCCGCAGCAGCAGGGCCAGCGCCACGCCGATGCTCACATGCAGCACCACGTTGGCCAGCGTCCACAGGATGGTGACCGCCAGCGCAAAGTAGAAGGACTGGGGCCCGAAGACCGGCCAGTCCGCCGAGCTGAGGATGCTCCAGAAGTTGGACAGCCCCACGAAGGTCCACTGCCCATCGTGCTGCTCGAAGAGCGAGACGCTGGCGCCCACGAGGAAGGGCACCACCACCAGCAGGGCCATCGACAAGGCCGCCGGCGCCACCCAGAGGTAGGCCGCCCGCTCTGCCAGCAGCTCCCGCCGGGCCGACCAGACCCCGCGCCCCAGCCAGACCGCCCCTCCCAAGCCCAGCAGCCCCACCAGCACCGCCGCCACCGTCGGATCGGCCGGCTCGGGCGGCGGCCGGCTCACCACCGCGAAGTCATGCTGGGCCTGGCGCACCGCGTCTTCGGGGGCGCTGGCCCCACGCATCACCCGGCGCAGCGCCCGCGCCATCGGCTCCCAGGTGGCTGCCATCTCGGGCGCATTGGGCAGCGGCACGGTGGCGTCGAGTTGGGCCCGAAACGCGGAGAGGATCGGATCCGCCGCCACTTGCGGGTTGTCATAGACCGCGAGCGAGGCCACCGACTGGCCGCCCTGGGTGGCCCGCGCCAGGGCCGCCTCGGGGCCCGCAAGGAAGCGCGCCAGCGCCTCGGCCTCGGCCTTGTGGGTCGAGAAGCCCGACACCATCACGCCTTCCACCGTCAAGAAGGGCCGCGACGCCGCACCCGCCCCCGAGACCTGGGGGATCGGCGCCACGCCATAGTCGATCTCGCCCGCGATCTCGCCGATGAACCAGGGCCCGTTGATGACCGTCGCGGCCTTGCCGGTGTTGAAGAGCTGCGTGACCAGCGTGCCCGTGGCCTCATCGGGGATGACCCCCTCGGTGAGCAGCCCGCGGGCGAAGGCCATCGCCGCCGCGTTGCCGGGCTGATCGAGGGCCACGGCCCCCTCGCGAAAGACGCCGCCGCCAAAGGCAAACATCCAGGGCGCGTGAAAGTAGGGCTCGGTGGCCTGGTAGGCGAGCGGGTAGCCCCCCGGCACCCTGAGCTGGAGCAGCGCCTCGGTGGTGGACGGCGGCGAGGGCACCAGCGCCTTGTTGTAGAAGAGCGCCAGGCACTTGTAGGCGAGCGGCAGGCCGTAGAGCTGACCCTCGAAGGTCAAGGCCTCCACCGTCACCGGGTGCAGGCCTGAAGGCGGCGTGGACCAGGGCTCCACGAGGCCGAGCTTGCTCCAGCTCCCGATGCGCTCGTGGGCGGCCACGAAGACGTCAGGCCCGTTGCCGCGGGGCGCAGCCGCCTCCAGCTTGGTGGTGAAACCCTCGTAGGGGATGGCAAGCGGCACCACGCGGATGCCGTTGTGCTCGTCATCGTAGCGGCGAAGGAGCCCTTCGAGCGCCTCACGCTCCTGGCCCCGGTAGGCGTGCCAGAGGGTGACCTCGACCTCTTCGGCCGAAGCGAGACGCGATCCAAGCAGCAGGAGGGTCCACATGGCCGCGGAGTCTACCCCGCGCGCTTCACCGACCACCGGCCTGCCCATTCAAGCCGCCACAGAAAAAAACACGCTGCCTGTAAGGGGCCCCCAAAGCCGGGCGTACCCCTCGCGAAGCCGGGGCGACGTCGCCGCGCCCCGCACAGACCCTCACCGTCTTCCTCGCAGGAGCTCTCATGTCCCGTGCGCGTGGCCTTCTTTTGTCTGTTGTCTCCACCCTCGCTCTCTCTGGACTGTCTCTGGTCACGGGCTGCGCCTCGCACAAGTCCGAGGCCCCCGAGGGCGCCGCGGAGGTCGGCGTGATCTCCGCTGAGGCCGATGAGGCCTACGCCGTCGAGGAGGCCGCCCCTCCCGCCTCCCCCGCCCCCGCCCGCAGCATCGACACCGGCGCGCCCGCTCGGGCCTACGAGTCGGCGAAGTCGATGAAGGCCCCGACCCGCGCGCCCTCCCTCGACGCGCTTGGTGTGGCGGAAGCCCCGGCCCCGCCGCCCTCCGCCGGCCCCCGCGGCGGCGGCACGGGCGCCCCGGCCAAGAAGAGCAAGGAAGAGGCCTACACCCGCTACGCCCCGCCGGCCTCCAAGCCCATGCCCATCACCCAGGCCGCCCCGCCCGCCGAGGCCCTGGCCGTCCGCGAGCAGGCCAACACCGAGGTCTACACCGATCACGGGCTCAATCCCTTCACCATGGTCGCCGAAGACGCCCAGTCCACCTTCTCCATCGACGTCGACACGGCCTCCTACACGATGGCCCGCAAGAAGCTCCTCCAGGCTGGCAGCCTGCCCGCCCAGGCCTCTGTTCGGGTGGAGGAGTTCGTCAACTACTTCGACTACGACTACAAGAAGCCCGATGGCGGGCCCTTCGCCGTCGACATGGAGGCGATGCCCGACCCCTTCCGCCCCGGCCACCACATTGTCCGCGTGGGCGTGCAGGGTCAGGAGCTCGCCCGCGACGCCCGGGCGCCGGTTCACCTCACCTTCCTGGTCGACGTCTCCGGCTCGATGTCCAGCCCCGACAAGCTGCCCCTCGCCAAGCAGGCCATGCACCTGATGGTCGACGGCCTGCGCGAAGACGACACCATCGCGCTCGCCACCTACGCCGGCAACACCGCCCGCATCCTCGAGCCCACCAAGGTCGTGAACAAGCGCAAGATCCACGACGCCATCGACGCGCTGGGCGCGGGCGGCTCCACCGCGATGAGCGCCGGCATCGACATCGCCTATGACATGGCCAACAAGAGCTTTGTGAAGGGCCACGAGAACCGCGTGGTCATCCTCTCCGACGGCGACGCCAACGTCGGCTTTACCAGCTACGACAGCCTGCTCAGCCAGATCAAGACGTCGGCCGACAAGGGGGTCACCCTGTCCACCATCGGCTTTGGCATGGGCAACTACAAAGACACGCTGATGGAGCAGCTCTCCAACAAGGGTGACGGCAACAACTTCTACATCGACGACGCCACCCAGGCCAAGCGCGTCTTCGTCGAGAAGCTCGGCGGCACGCTGGTCACCATCGCCCGCGACGTGAAGATCCAGGTCGAGTGGAACCCCCAGGCCGTCACCGCCTACCGCCTCGTCGGCTACGAGAACCGCGACATCGCCGACAAGGACTTCCGCAACGACCGCGTCGACGCCGGCGAGGTCGGCTCGGGCCACCAGGTCACCGCGCTCTACGAGGTGGTGCTCAAGGACAACTACGCCCCGACCCTGGCCACCGTGCGCATGCGCTACGAAAAGCCGGGGGCCGACAGCGCCGCCACCGAGCGGGTCACCACCTTCCCCACCTCGGCCCTGCGCAGCAGCGCCACCAGCGCCAGCCGCGACACCCGCCTCGCCTACAGCGCCGCCACCTTCGCCGAGGTCCTGCGCGGCTCGCCCCACGCCCAGGAGGTGAAGATCGACCGCCTCATTACCTTCGCCCGCGAGGCCGCCCGCCCCGGAGAGACCGACGACGCCGAGCTCATCGCCCTGATGAAGAAGGCCGCCGACCTCGGCGCCAACGGCGGCAACGCGATGATCTCCGCCCGCTGAGGCTCACGGCTCAGGTGCGCGGCTCCTCGCTGGTCCAGCCATCGAGGAGCCCCGAAAGGCGCATCACCTCTTCGGACTCGTCGTCGGTGAGCGGCTGGAGCGCCGTGTCGGGCAAGGTGAGCAGGTCGTCGGCTTGACCGTGCGTCTCCACCACCAGCTCGGGGCCGCCGCCCATCAGCTCGCGCACCTTGGCGTTGGCCCCGGCGAGCTGTGAACAGAGGCTGGAGAGCACCACACGCCGCATCGCGCTGCCCCGCACGCTCGGCTCGGCCTGCAGGTGCAGCCAGACCGCCCGGTCGATCGCGATGAGGAAGCAGCGGTCATCGGCCACGCAGGAGGCGCTGCGCGGCGAGTGGTCGACGAGCGCCATCTGCCCCACCATGCAGGGCGCCGCCATCCGCGCCAGATCACGCAGGCGGCCGTGGGGGTCACGCCGCTGCACGCGGATCGAGCCTTCGAGCAGGAAGTACATGGCGTCGCCGGGCTCGCCCTCCACGCAGAGCGGGTCGTGGGCCGCGAGGCGCCGCGGGCTGCCGGCGCAGAGGACCTCGGCGAGGCCGGCGGTGGTGATACCCGGCACGCTCAGGCGGTTGAGGAAGGCTTCGGCCTGGATGAGCGCTTGGTCGTAATTCATGGCCTAGGCTCCAAAGAGCGCCCGCAGGCGCTCTCCAAGGCTGCGGGGCTGGGGAGCGGGGGCCGCCTCGGCCTTCCACACGCCCTGGATGGTCTGGTTGGTCTTGCGAATCCGCCGCACCAGCGAGGCGATCAGGTGCTGCTCGATCGCCACCACCGCCGGGTTCTGCTGGCCCCGCTCGAGCAGCTCGCGCGACAGCAGCAAGCCCGCGCAGGGCTCCGCCGCCCGCACCGTCGCCGAGCGGGTCGCCCCCGACATCAACAAGGCCTGCTCGCCCACCACCTCACCCGGCCGCAGCTCGCCGAGCACCCGGTCGGCGCCCTGGGGCCCCAGGACATGCACGGTGAGCCGCCCCTCGGCCAGCAGCAACGCGACATCGGCCGGCGTGCCCTGCTGGAAGACCGTGTCACCTTCGGCAAAGCGCACGGTGATCGCCGAGAGCGCGAGGCTCTCCAAGGCGGCGCGCGGCACCTCGCGAAAGAGGTAGAGCTGGCTGAGCCGATCGACATCGGCGGCGGTGAGGATGGTCGTGGACCGGATCATAGTGTTCCCATCGGATGCGCCGGCCGAGACCCCGGCGCCGCGCCTCTCTATACGGTCCCCCCGCGCAGCGTCGCGCAACAATGCTGTCAACAGCGCGGCGCCGCCCCCCGCCTTGCCGCAGGCCGGGCCGCGGGTCAAAGGGCGCCCATGAAGGACCTCCGCACCCAACTCGCCGCCCGCTTTGGCGCCCCCGAGGCCCCCGCAGCACCCCCGCCGCCCGCTCCCGACCTCGGACTGCTCGGCCCCGAGGCCCACCTCGGCACGCCCTGGATCGCCGCCCTGCGCAAGGTGCGCGACCTGCCCGACCTCGGCCGCCTGCCCGACAAGCCCAGCCTCGGCAACGCGCGGCAGCACACCGACCAGGCCATCAAGGCCCTCAAAAAGCTCAACCGCGGCCGCGAGGCCGAGCAGCTCGACGACCTGCGCAGCCGCTTCTACGACAAGCGCGACAAAGAGGCCTGGGGCCAGATGAAGGACCGCTTCACCGCCCTGGACCTGCCCGATCGCGCCTACCGCGCCGTCAAGCAGAGCGACGTCGACGCCGTCGTCGCCCTGCAGCGCCTCCAAAAGCTCGACGAACCCACGCTCAAGACCTTGGGGGCGGACAAGCTCCGAGACATCCTCCTCGGCAAGGCCACGCCATGATCTGCCGCCACCACCCCGCTTGCCCCGCTGCCCGCTGCTCGACCAGCCCTACCCCGCCCAGCTCGCCATCAAGAAGCAGCGCCTCGCCAGCGCCTTCGCCCACTTCCCCCACCTGCCGGCCGCCCCCGAGGTCGCCCCCGCCCGCCGCACGCTGGGCTACCGCCACCGCCTCAAGCTGCCTCTGCACATCACCCGCGAGCACGCCGCCATCGGCCTGTACCACCCCCAAAGCGGCAAGGTGCTCGACACGCCGGACTGCCCGGTGCTGGCGCCGCAATTGCGCGCCGCCCTGCCCAATCTGCTGGTCTGGGCCCGCGGAAAGACCGACCTGCACAGCCTCGATCTGCGGGTTAGCGCCGCGAGCGGGGAGATCGCCGCCGTCTTCGCCGCCGCTGGCGGAGACCTCCCCGGCGGCCCCCGCGCCGCCCGCGTGCTGATGGAGCGCGTGCCTGGCCTCGTCTCGGTCGCCGTCAGCCGCGCCGACAAGGCCCGCCGCAAGGTGATGGGCCAGGCCCCCAAGGTCGTCGCCGGAATCCACGCCATCGACGAGTCGATCGGCGAGACCCGCTACCGGCTCTTTCCGGGCGCCTTCTTTCAGGTCGACCCCGACAACGCCGAGGCCCTGCACACCCTCGTCCGCAGCGCCGTCGGCGAGGCCCGCAGCGTGCTCGATCTGTACGCCGGCGTGGGCGCCTACGGCCTGATGCTGGCCAAGGGCGCCGATCGCGTCGTGCTCGTCGAGGAGGTCTCCGAGGCCTGCAAGGCCGCCCGCGCCGTGGCGCCGCCCAACGTCACCGTGATGGAGGCCAAGGTCGAAGAGGCCGATCTGCGCGGCCGCTTCGACTGCGCGGTGCTCAACCCGGCCCGCCGGGGCGCGGATCCAGCCACCCTGGCCCGCCTCTCCCGCCTCGCCAGCCGCCTCGTCTACGTCTCTTGCGGCCCCGAGACCCTCGCCCGCGACCTCGACTGCCTCGCCGCCCACGGCCTGCGGGTGCGCGGCGCCTGGGCGCTCGACCTCTTCCCCCAGACGCCAGAGGTCGAGACGGTGGTGCTCCTGGAGAAGGGCCCGCCCATCAGCGCCTGGAACATCCCCGGCGGCAAGGCCCGCGGCCCCTGGCAGGGCGAGCCCTCCGGCGTGATTGGCCGCCCCGAGCGCGTCGTGGCCCTGGTGATCGGCAACACCCGCGACTCCGGCGTGATTCACGGCGCCCGCTACACCAAGATCGGCATGGTCGCCACCCACTCGCTGCTGCGCATCGAGCCCGAGGGCCCGATCATCCCCGTCCTGGCCGCTCTGGCCCGCACCGGCCACCCGGTCGCCGGCCGCGACCCTGGCACCGCGCGCTTCTTCGCCGAGAAGGCTGGCCTCGTGCGCCCCTTCGTGCACATCGAGCGCGCCGGCGAGGCCCGGGCCCCCCTCCACGGCGATCTGGCCCTGGTGCTGGAGGCCCTGGGCGCCGAGCCCCGCCTGATGGAGCGACTGGGCCTGCGCCCCCCCGCCGCGCGCTGATCGTGTCGCGACGGCAACCCTAGGGCACGCTCCATCGGCACCTGTACTCCACTTGCAAACCCGCGTGGATGTGCTACCACTGCGCCCGAGCAGGAGCACCCATGAACGCCGACCATTCGTTGAGTCTGACCGCGGGTATGATTCAACAGTGGATGATTGACTCCAGCACCCTCGGCCAGCAGGCCCTCACGCTGGTCGTTTTCACTGTCTTTGTGCTGCTGATGGTCACCACACCGTCGGCCCAGCGCAGCGCCCGTTAGAGCGCCG
>JBEIQK010000100.1:0-12711 GCA_040376505.1 Alphaproteobacteria bacterium
CCAGGCGGCGTTCGCCAATTCCACCCTCCCGCCCCTGACAGGCCCCCATGTCTCAGCCGCGCGACTACTACGAGGTTCTCGGCGTCCCGAAGGACGCCGACGAGGCTGCCCTCAAGAAGGCCTACCGCAAGCTGGCCATGCAGTTCCACCCGGACCGCAACCCAGACAACCCAGAGGCCGAGGCGAAGTTCAAGGAGGCCAGCGAGGCCTACCAGGTGCTGAGCGACGCCGACAAGCGGTCTACCTACGACCGCTTCGGCCACGCCGGCCTGCGCGGCGCCGGCGGCGGTGGCGGGCCGGGCTTTCAAAGCGCCGACGAGGTCTTCAGCCAGTTTGGCGACCTCTTCGGCGATCTCTTCGGCTTCTCGGGCGGGCGCGGCCGGGGCGGCGGGGGCGGCGGCAACCGGCCCCGCGCCGGCGACGATCTGCAGGTGCTCCTGCAAATCGACTTCATGGAGGCCGTCAAGGGCACCCAGAAGGAGGTCGAGGTGCCGCGGATGTGCCGCTGCGAGCGCTGCTCGGCCAGCGGCATCGAGCCCGGCTCCAAGCCCGAGACCTGCAGCACCTGCGGCGGTCATGGCGAGGTCATCCAGCGGCAGATGTTCCTGCAGATCCGCACCACCTGCCCCTCCTGCCGGGGTCGGGGCCAGATCGTGCGCAACCCCTGCACCGAGTGCCGCGGCCAGAGCCGGGTTCGCCAGGCCACCCGCCTCGCGGTCACGGTGCCCGCCGGCATCGCCACCGGCCAGCAGCTCCGCCTCGGCGGCAAGGGCAATGACGGTGACCCCGGGGCGCCCCCCGGCGATGTCTACGTCGTGCTGCAGGTCGCCGAGCATGAGTTCTTCAAGCGCGACGGCGACGACATCGTCTGCCAGGTGCCGATGAGCTTTCCCCAGGCGGCCCTCGGCGCCACCATCACCGTGCCCACCGTTCATGGCGAGCAGAAGCTGGAGATCCCCCGCGGCACGCCCTCGGGCAAGGTCTTCCGCCTGGAGAGCGCGGGCATGCCCCGCCTGCAGCGCCGCGGCGGAAATGGCGACCAGCATGTGCAGGTCGTGGTGAAGGTGCCCAACAAGCTCTCGGCCAAAGAAGAAGAGCTGATCCGTCAGCTCGCCGATCTCCAGGAGGGCGACGGCGGCCCCAAGGTCGCCGAGAAGGGCTTCCTGCAGGACTTCTGGGACAAGCTGACCCGCTGAGTGCCCGGCCGCCTCAGCCCCGCAGGCTCATCCGCACCCGGCGGGCCTGCTGGAGGAAGAGCGGCCAGGGGCCCACCTCCCCCTCGGCGGCGGTGAGCCAGGCCCGCGCCCGGTCGTCCTCTCCGCCGGCCGCCGCAGCCTGGGCCAGGGCGAGGAGCACCCGCCCCCGGCCGACCGGATCGAGGCCTGGCAGGCGCCGCTCGGCCTCGCCGACGGCCTTGCCGTAGGTGGCGCGGTCGCCCAGGGCCAGGGCGGCGCGGGCCCAGGTGGCGTAGAGGCGCGCGTCGATGGCGTCGGCCCCGCGAGCGGCGGCCCCGCTCAACAAGGGCAGCAGGCGGTCGACGGCGGCGGCGGCGGCAGCGCGATCCTGGGGGTTGGCGTCGAGCGAGGCGGCGGCGCGCAGCACATGGGAGGTGCGCCGCACATCGTCGGCGGCGGCGGCGCGGGCGAGGGCCGTGGCGTCGGCCAGGATGCGCGTCGCCTCGGCCGCAGCCCCTTGATCGAGGAGGATCTGCCCCAGGACCGTGAGCGCAGCGCACTCGCGAGGGCGATCACCGGTGGCGCGGGCCACCATCACCGCCTCGCGGGCAAGCTCCGTGGCCACGCCCAGGCGCCCGGCCAGGGCCTCGCCTTCGGCCTTGATCAGGGCGTCCACCTCGGTGGGGCCGCCCTCCCCCAACTGGGCGCGCAGGTCGTAGAGGCGCAGGAGGATGCCCTCGGGATCGGCGACGAAGGCCCGGGCGGCGGTGCGGAAGAGCTCGGCGGTCATCAGCCAGCGGCCGCGCACCTCGCGCACCACCCCGCGCTCGGCCAGCAGGCTCAGCGGCCCCGTGACCGGCACCTGCAGCAGGGCTTCGAGGACATCGGCGGAGAGGGGCTCATCGACGAGGGAGAGCAGACCTACGATCTCGCGGTCGTCGAGGTCGAGGCCCTCAAAGTAGTCATCCACCACGCTGGGCGGCGGCACCACCTCGGGGAGCCGCACGGCGCCGGCCTCGGTGTAGGCCGAGAGCAAGGGCACCAGCAGGCCGGGGATGCCCGCCGACAGGCGGTGGAGGCGATCGGCCACCTGGGCCGGGTCTTTGGTGAGCGGGGCGGCGCCGACCACCGTGCGCCGCACATCGGCCACGCCCAGGGGCTCCAGGGGAATGTCGACCTGCTCGACCCCCTCGATCGGGTCGAGGTCGACCGGAGACACCACCACCGCCGCCTCGCCGGCCAGCAGCCGCCCGCGGGCGTGACGCAGGCTGCCCTCATCCACCACCACATAGACGGGGATGCCGCTGCGACGCGCGTTGTAGCGCACCATCTCGGCCAGCCAGCCCTTGCCAGCGCCCAAAGGGCCGCGCGGCCGCACGACCACCGCCACCCCCTGCCGGGCCCGCCCCAGGGCCCGCGCCACGGCGTCGAGGGCCTCCTGGCGGCCGGCCAGGGTGACGCCCTCGGCGCGCCCGGCAGCCAGCGCGGCGGCGGCCTGACGGGCGTCGGCGTAGCGGTGCTGGGGGCGCGGCGCCATCAGCCGCAGCACCACCGCCTCGAGGTCAGCCGGGATGCCGGGATCGAAGCGCGACGGCGGGGGCGGCTGGGCGGCCTGGGCCCGCTGCTCGGCCCCCTCGAAGGGCCGCCGTTGGGTGAGCAGGTAGTAGAGGGTGGCCCCGAGGCCGAAGAGATCGGTGCGCGGATCGATGCGCTCGCCCACCATCTGCTCGGGGGCGGCGAAGGCCACGGTGCCGATCACCGTGCCGGCCGCGGTGATGTCGGGATCTTCGAGGTCCTTGACCACGCCAAAGTCGGTGAGCACCACCCGGCCGTCGTCGGCGACCAGCACATTGCTGGGCTTGACGTCGCGGTGCACGAGGCTCTGGCTGTGCATGTGGGCCAAGGCCTCGGCCAGCAGGCGGCCAAAGGTGCGCACCCGGGCGTAGCGCTCGGCTGGCGCGCGCTGGTGGAGCTTGGGGGCGTAGACCCGCAGGTCGATGCCCTCGATGTGCTCCATCACGAGGTAGGGCCGCTCCTGGTGAACCCCATGGCCCAAGACCCGCACCACGCCGGGGTGGTTGAGCTTGGAGAGCGCCGCCACCTCGCGCTCAAAGCGCAGCAGCAAGGGGGGATGGGGCTGGTCCATCCACTTCACCGCCACTGCGGAGCCGTCGGCGGCGCGGCAAAGGTAGACCCCTGCCATCGCGCCGCGGCCGATCAGGCGCTCGGGGATGTAGGGGCCGATGGCGCTGGGGGTGCGGTCGGGGGTCAGGTTCGACATGGGCGGGAGCCTATCCCGGGCGGGCCCCTCCTGGGCAGGCCCCGGCGAGCCCGCCCCGGCGCAGATCCTGGCGGATCGGCAATTTTTGACCTCTTCGCTTGCCCGAGGCGGCCGATCAGGTGAAAATGAAAATCAGAATCAGGATGGATCATGTACCTCTGCGTCTGCAAAGCCGTCCGCGTCCGCCCGGTCCAGGCCGCCCTGCGCGCAGGGCAGCTCCAGTCGGTGGAGCAGGTCCAGCGCGCCACCGGCGCCAGCACCGCCTGCGGCGCCTGCCTCGATGCGGTCTGCGATCTGGTCAAGCGCGAACAGAGCTGCGCCGTGGAAGGGGCCCTGGCCGCCGCCGCGAAATAGGCTCGCCCCCGGAGGTGCCCATGAAGCCCCGCGATCCAATGCTCATCACCCTGCTCAACGATGTGCTCGCCGCCGAGCTCGTCGCCATCAACCAGTACTTCATCCACGCCAAGATGTGCGGCAACTGGGGCTACAAGCGGCTCCACGCCTTCATCCGCAAGGAGTCGATTGACGAGATGCGCCACGCCGAGGCGCTGGTGGATCGCATCCTCTTCCTCGAAGGCCTGCCCAACCTCCAGCGCCTCGACCGCCTGAACATCGGCGAGACGGTCCTGGAGCAGTTCGAGTGCGATCTGGCGCTCGAAAACATCGCCATCGAGCGCCTCAACGCCGGCATCGCCACCGCCCGCACCTGCGGCGACAACGGCACCGCCGAGCTCTTGGAGCGGATCCTGGTCTCCGAAGAAGAGCACACCGACTGGCTCGAGACCCAGATCGAGTCCATCCGTCAGATCGGGCTGCCGAACTACCTCGCCCAACAGCTCCACGAGTAGGGGCTAGCCCGGGGCGAGGCCGACCTTCTTGCGGATGTGCGGCCCGCTCAGGTGCTTGACGACGTCGGGGGCCTCGCAGTTGTTGTCGCCGTAGTCCACCACCACCTTGCCCACCGCCTGCGCGGCCTCCAGCGCGGCGGCGTTCAAGATGGCGTTGCGCTGGCCCACATAGAGCAGGAAGGCGTTCATCGCGTCCTTCACGAGGTTCTCTTCGCCCTGGAGCTCGGCGCGCACCCGGGCGATCAGCGCCAGGAAGTAGGCGTCGGTGAGGGCCTTGTCCTTCTTGTTCTCGGACAGCTCTCCAAAGAGCAGGAAGGCGCAGCGGCGGCGCACCGGATCGGGGAGCACACACCAGGCCTCGGCCACCTCGCGGGCGATCGGGCTGCGGCCCAGGGTGGAGTCGCAGGAGGCGAAGACATGGGTGAGCTGCCCAAAGCCGGGGCGGTCCACCTGGGCCTCGACCTGGGCGCGGGTGAGGCGCTTGGGATCGTCGATGAGCAGGCCGATGACGCGGGCCTCGTACACATCGGTCTGATCGAGCTCGGCGGCGAGGGCCGGGTCGCGCCCGACCTCTTTGGCCAGCTTGCGGAGCTTGGTGAGCCCGACGCCGTAGCCGCGCAGGGGCGAGCCCAGCTTGTTCCAGTGCACGATGCCGCGCGCATCCTGCAGGGCTTCGATGGCGGCGAGGACCTCCGAGACCGTCATGGCGTTGAGCCTCCTGCCGCCCGGTAATTCGCCGCGGCCCTGCCTAAAAGTTCGCGCGCGTGACCTGGCCCGAGGTGACCGTGACGGTCTTCGACTCGTCGATGTTGGCCTCGCTGTTGAACACGCGGATGGTGTGGGTGCCCGGGGTCAGCTTGAGTTGGGCCGGCGTGGTGCGGTTGGTGTCTTTGCCGTCGACAAAGATGCGGCCCCAGGCCTTCATCGACACATTGACCGTGCCCGGCTCGGCGGGGGTCTCGGGCGGCGGCGCGGCCTTCTCCCGCTTGGGCGGGTCGGGGGCCTTCTCCTTGGGCGGCTCGGGCGGCTTCTCCGCCGGCGGCTCTTTGGCGCCCTCCCGGGGCACCTCGCTGCGATCCGTCGAGGACACCGCCGCCAAGGTGATCGGCAGCCGAAGGCGATCGCCGGCCTCCAGGGTGAGGCGGTCTTCATAGGGCTTGTAGCCCTCGGCCTCGACGGTGAGCAGCACCTCACCGAGGGGCACCTCGTTCAAGAGGAAAGTGCCCTCCGCCTCGCCGACCACCACCCCGTCGAGCTTGATGACCGCCTTGGCCGCCGCGGGCTCCAGGCGAAGTTGCAAGGAGGCGGTGGTGGGGCTCGGCGCCGCCACCTCCTGCACGATCACCTCGGGCTTGGCCGGCTCCTGGAGGAAGAGCCAGCCGGCGATGCTGCCCGAGAGCACGAGGCCCAGCACCGCGATCAGCGCCACCACCCAGGGCAGCTTGGAGGGCTTGGCCGTGGCCAGGGTGGCCGTGCTCTGGCTCTGGGGGCCGCCCTTCCACTCCTCTTCTTCGAGGTCGAGCTCGGGGGCCTGCTCCCACATCTCGGTGGCGGCCTTGGTGCCCTCTTCGAGGCGGGCGCGCTCTTCGCCGATCTCCTGGACGAAGAGCTCGGCCAGGACGGAGGCGAGGCTCTCGTGAACCACATCCACGCTGGAGGGGTACAAGAAGCCCTGCAAGGCCTGCTGCAGCTCCTTGGCGTCGGCGTAGCGGTCGTCGGGGTTCTTGGAGAGCGCCCGCATCACGATGTCGTCGAGCTGCTCGGGCACCATCGGGTTGATGGTGCTGGGGCGCGGGTAGTCGCCGCTCTTGATGCGCTCAAGCGTCTTCAGCTCGGACTCGGTCTTGAAGAGGCGCCGCCCGGTCAACATCTCGTGCAGGATGATGCCGAGGGCGAAGATGTCGCTCTTCGCGGTGACCCGCTCGCCCGTGGCCTGCTCGGGGCTCATGTACTCAAACTTGCCCTTGAGCACGCCATCTTTGGTGTTGTAGAGGCTGATCTGGGCCTTGGCGATGCCGAAGTCGGCGATCTTGATGTCGCCGTTGTAGGAGATCAGGATGTTGCTGGGGCTGATGTCGCGGTGAACGATGCCCAGCGCCTCGCCCTTGGCGCTCGTCTTTTTGTGGGCGAAGTCGAGCCCCTTGGCCGCCTCGTGGGCCACATAGGCGCAGAACTCCGGCGGCAGGATCTTGCGGCGCTCGGCCAGCTTGCGCAGCAGCCCCTTGGCGTCTTTGCCCTCTACGCACTCCATCGCGATGAAGTAGTTCTCGCGGATCTTTCCGAAGTCGTAGATCTGGATGATGTTCGGGTGGGTGAGCTCGACCGAGATCTTGGCCTCGTCGATGAACATCTCGACGAATTCATCATTCCCGGAGAGGTGCTGCAAGATCCGCTTGATGACCAGGAGCTTTTCGAAGCCACGCTCAGAGAAGCTCTTGGCCTTGAAGACCTCGGCCATCCCGCCCACCGCGATGCGGTCGACGAGGTAGTACCGTCCAAAAGACTCAGGCGAAAAGCTGGTCACCGCGAACACCGCCGGCAGGGGCCCTCTGTGCGCGCCGACTCAGACCTGTGCCGGGCGCCCCGAACAACCGGCATCATAGGCGAATCTGACCGGGTAGGTCAACCCGCTGAGGCCGTCGCCGCGGTGTCATCGCCACCGCTGCCCTCGCCCCCAGAGCCCCCGTCCTTGTCGAAGTAGTCCTGGAGATCGTCGCAGGTCCACTCTTCGCGCAGGCCGTCGATGTTGGCCTCGCAGACAAGGCGCTCCTGTTCGGTGGTCTCGGAGCGCTTGTGGTTGGCCATGCACTCCCGGATCTCTTCTTCGGTCCAGGTGAGGCCGCACTCCTCGTCGGCGTAGGCCGCCAGCTCCTGACAGAGCTGCTGGCAGTCGTTCTTGCAGCCCGAGAGGACGGCGAAGAGGGTCAGGCTGGAGAGGATCGTGCGCATCAGACCGGTCCCTGTTGCAGGGCGACAAAGTCACACAGGAAGGGCGGCGGGTCAAGGCCCCCCAACGGCGAGGGCCCGCCGAAGCGGGCCCCCCGACACGATCCCCGATGGGATCAGCCGTAGAGCGAGTGGATGGCCACCAGCGGGGCGATGAGCAGCGAGACGACGCTCATGACCTTGATGAGGATGGCCACGCCCGGACCCGAGGTGTCCTTGAACGGGTCGCCCACGGTGTCGCCGATGACGGCGGCCTTGTGGGTCTCCGAGCGCTTGGGGTGCCCGGGGATGCCGCCCTTCTCGATGAACTTCTTGGCGTTGTCCCAGGCGCCGCCGGCGTTGGCCATGAAGAGCGACATCGAGGAGCCGACCGCCAGGGCCCCAGCCAGGGTGCCCGCCAGCGCGCCCGGCCCGAGGATGAAGCCCACGAGCACCGGACCGAGCACCGCCACGAGGCCGGGCAGGATCATCTCGGAGAGCGCAGCACTGGTGGCGATGTCGACGATCGCCTTGGGCTGCGGCTCGGCGGTGCCTTCGCGCAGACCCGGGATGGTGTCGAACTGCCGCTTGATCTCCATCACGATGGCGCCGGCCGCCTTGCCGACCGCCAGCATCGTGCTGGCGCCCACCACGAAGGGCAGCACCGCGCCGACCAGCAGGCCGATGAGGATCTCCGGGTTGTCGAGGGCGAGGTCCATGACCGGCTTGCCGGCCTTCTCGCGGGCGTGGGCCACTTCGAGGCTGTAGGCCGAGAAGAGCGCCACCACCGTGAGGGTGGCCGAGCCGATCGCGAAGCCCTTGCCGATGGCGGCGGTGGTGTTGCCCACCGCGTCGAGCTCGTCGGTGATCTCGCGAACCTGGGGGGGCAGGCCCGCCATCTCGGCGATGCCGCCCGCGTTGTCGCTGATCGGGCCGTAGGCGTCGACGGTCATGACGATCGCCGTGCCGCCCAGCATGCCCACCGCCGACAGGGCGATGCCGTACAGGCCGAGGTCACCCATGAAGCCGTTGGCCACCAGGGCCACGCCCGCCACGAGGAGCAGGCAGACGCCCACCGACTCCATGCCCACCGCCATGCCGCGGATGACGTTGGTGCCCGCACCGGTCATGGCCGCCTCGGCCACCCGCTTCACCGGGGTGTAGGAGCCCGTGTAGTACTCGGTGATGAGGCCGATGGCCGCGCCGCCGATGGCGCCCGCGGCCAGGGCGATGGTCACGTTCTGGCTGACACCCAGGCTCGGCAGGATCGCCGCCGTCACGCCCACGAGGACGATCGGGGGCAGCACCATCGCCGCGCGCAGCACGGTGGAGGGCGCGCTGTTGCGCATGGCCCGCGCCGCAAAGATGCTCACGATGCTGACCACAAGGCCGACCGCCGCCAGCACGATGGGCAGGCCCACCGCGATCGCCCGGGCGTCGCCCTGGGAGCCCGACACCAGCAGGGTCTGAATGGCCTCCTGGGGGGCCGTGAGGCCGATCGCCATCGTGGCGACCACAGCGGCCACCAGCGACTCGTAGATGTCCGCCCCCATGCCCGCCACGTCGCCCACGTTGTCACCGACGTTGTCGGCGATGACGCCCGGGTTGCGGGGGTCATCCTCGGGGATGTTCTCCACCACCTTGCCGGCGATGTCGGCGCCGACGTCGGCGGCCTTGGTGTAGATGCCGCCGCCGATGCGGGCAAAGAGCGCGATCGACGAGGCGCCCACCGCGAAGGCGTGCAGGTTTTCACCGAGGGTGGGGGTGCCCACATGCAGGAAGTAGACCGCGAAGAGCCCGATGAGCGCGAGCCCCGCCACGCAGAGACCCATCACCGCGCCGCCGTCGAGGGCGGTGAGCAGCGCGTCGGCCTTGGAGCCCGTGGAGGCCGCCTGGGCGGTGCGCACGTTGCCGTAGGTGGCCGCCTTCATGCCCACGAAGCCCGCCGCCAGCGACAGGAAGGCGCCCGCGAGGAACCAGCCCCCCGCGATCGGGCTGATCGCCACCGCCAGGGCAACAAAGACCACCGCCGCGTAGACCGCCAGCACCTTGTACTCGCGGGCCAGGAAGGCCATGGCGCCTTCGCGGATGTAGCCCGCGATGCGGGCCATCGTCTCATTGCCCGCCGGCAGGGCCTTCACCCGGAAGTAGAAGAACGCAGCGACGATGAGGCCGATGAACCCCGCTATCGGTGCGGCGTAGTTCCAATTGCCGAGCGTGATGTCCATACCAAGGCTTCCAGGGTTTGCAGAGAAGGGGAGGGCCGGGGGCCACGATCGCCCCGACACAAGAGGCGGCCCTTCTTTCACGTTCCAGCCCCGGGTGCAAGGGCGCGGGCCCCAACAGCGCTTCTCAACGGTTCGCCGACAATCCCGATGCCAGCGCCTCGATCACCGCAGGGCTTGTCCCACAACATCCACCGATCAGGGTCGCCCCCGCATCCCGCCAGCGCCGCGCCCAGGCGAGGTAGGCCGCCGGCGCCCCCGGCGCGCCCCAACCGAGCCCTTCCTCGGCGGCTCCGCCGTTGGCATAGGCCCCGAAGGGCAGCCCCACCGCCCGCAGCGCCCGCACATAGGCGAGGGTCTGGCTCGCCGGCGCGCAGTTGACCAGCACCGCCGCTGCACCCAGATCCCGGGCCGCGCAGGCACCGGCGTAGAGCGCCTCCGGGCCGAGCAGATCGGCCCGGAAGCCCGGGGTCAGCGACAGCCAGACCGGCAGCCCCGTCGCCACCGCCCGACGCACCGCCGCCAGGGCCTCGGGCACATGGGGAAAGGTCTCCACCAGCAGCAGATCCACCCCCGCCTCGGCCAGAACCTCGATCAAGGCTGCGTGCTCGGCGTCCGGCTCCGGCGGAGAGCGCTCCGGCGAATAGCAGTCCTCCAAGGGCGCCACGCTCCCCGCCACCCGGTGGCCCGCCGGCACAGCCCCCCGCGCCAGCCCCACCGCCCGACGGGCCAGGGTGGCGAAGCCGGGCCCCAGGCTGCGGGGTTGGGTGCGGAAGGTGTTGGCCGTGTGGACCGTCGCCCCGGCCCGCGCATAGTCCGCGTGGATCGCCGCCACCACCTCGGGCGCGCGCTCCAAGGCCTGGGCGCTCCAGGCCCGGCCCGCGGTGTCCACCCCGCGCGCCTCCAGCTCGGTGCCCATCGGGCCATCCAACACGGTCAGCATCCCGGAGACCTAAGCCCCGCACAGGCTGGCGCCACCTCGCTTCCAGGCTAAGCCCGCCCCGAACCCACCGCGGCCGCCGGCCCTCCGAGTGAACCCCATGATTGTTCGCATCCTCACCGCCCCGCTTCGACTCGTCCGCCGGGCCCTCCAGGCCGTCGGCGGGGGCAGCAAGCCCCCTCCTCCGCCGCCCCGCAAGGCCGACGCTTGGGAGCTGCGCAACGTCCCCAAGACCGCCGCCCCCGAAGAGCGCGGGCACGACCACGGCCATGATCACGGCCACAGCCACGACCACGGCCACAGCCACGACCACGCCCCTGCCGCCAAGGCAGCACCCGCGCCGGCCCCCAAGCCGGCCCCCAAGCCCGCCCCCGTCGCCGAAGAGCGGGGCCATGACCACGACCACGGTCACAGCCATGACCACGGCCACAGCCACGATCACGGCCGCGCCGCCAAGGCCCCCGTGCGCGTCACCGCCGACGAGACCCCCAACCCCAACGCGCTCAAGTTCACCTGCTCGACCCGCGTGGTGGAGAAGGGCTCGATCTCCTTCAACTCGGCCGCCGAGGCCCGCGGCAACAAGCTCGGCGAGGCCCTCTTCGCCGTGGCCGGCGTGCGCGCCGTCTTCGCCGTGAAGGACTTCGTCACCATCACCAAGGAAGACGCCGCCAATTGGGACAGCCTCCGTCCCGCCGTCGAGGCCACGCTGCAGCGCGCCCTTTAGGCCCCGCCGCGCTCCTCGGCCCGGCTGCGCACCGGCAGGACGATGTCCAGCATGGACCGCC
Source organism: Alphaproteobacteria bacterium (assembly GCA_040376505.1). Classification (GTDB taxonomy): domain Bacteria; phylum Myxococcota_A; class UBA796; order UBA796; family UBA2385; genus JBEIQK01. The sequence goes on from JBEIQK010000100.1 coordinate 11,180, forward strand.
ACTGCTCCTGGCTGGTGCGCACCACCGCCGTGCTGCCGAGGAAGGCGTAGCTCGCGAACTTCCCGTCGAGCAGCCCCGACTCCAGGCTGGCCCCGCGGGCGTCTTCGGCCCCCACCGTCTCCGCCTCCGTGCTGGCGTTGAGGGTGCGGGTGGTGGCCTGCGCCACGTTGACCGCCGCAGCCCGCATGTCACCGCTCGCCCGCATCATGCCTTGCATGGCGATGGCGATGGTGTTGCTCCCCGCAAAGCTCACAGCCGACATGGACGCTCCCTTCGCACCCCAGGAGTGCTTTCCCGCTGGTAACGCAACGCGCGATGCGACGCCCACAACGTCACCGGGCGCCGTGGTGGCCAGCGGTCATGCTGGCGATAAAGGACCGCCCATGCGACACACCCCGACTGCCTCGCTCGCCCTGGTGTCCCTCTCCCTCGCGGGCTGCGCCAGCTCCGACTACACGCGCCTGTACCAAACCAGCGCGCTCGCCCCCTCGCTCTCCTGGAGCGAGGTCGAGACGATGGACTACATGGGCCCGGTCCTCCTCGATCGCGGCGTCAACTTCGTCGTCTACTCCGAACGCGCCGAGCGGATGGAGGTGCTGCTCTTCGACGACCCCGAGAGCGAGCTGCCCACCTTCCAGGTCGAGCTGCAAAACAACGGCGGCCCCCTGTGGAGCGCCTACGTCGAAGGGGTCGGCGTCGGCCAGCACTATGGCTACATCGCCTGGGGCCCCAACTGGACCTTCGACCCGGCCTGGTACCCCGGCTCCACCCTCGGCTTTGGCGCCGATGTCGACGCCGACGGCAACCGCTTCAACCCCAACAAGCTGCTCTTCGACCCCTGGGGCAAGGCCGTTCACCGCGACTTCGACTGGTCGAAGGGCCGCAGCAGCGCCAGCGGCCCCAATCGCTACCAGGTCACCTACGGCGCCTCGGCCAAGTCCATCGTCACCGCCGACGACACCCCCGAGCCCGTCGACGACTACCCCTGGAGCGACAACGAGGCCGCCTGGCGCGCCGCCCGGGCCAACAACAGCCTGCCCGGCCATGACTGGACCGACCTCGTCCTCTACGAGGTCCACCCCAAGGGCTTCACCCGCAACCCCGACTCCGGCGTCGCCCACCCCGGCACCTACCGCGGCATCGGCGAGATGGCCCCCTACCTCGCGGATCTCGGCATCACCGCCGTCGAGCTGCTGCCCATTCACGAAAAGCCCAGCGACGGCGGCTACTGGGGCTACAACTCGCTCTCCTTCTACGCGCCGGAGCTCACCTACTCGGCCGCCTGGTGGGAGAGCGGCGAGGCCCGCGAGACCGCCGATGAATTCCGCTGGATGGTCGACCAGCTCCACCAGCACGGCGTCGAGGTCATCCTCGACGTGGTCTACAACCACACCGGCGAGGGCGGGCTGTGGCGCGAGAAGCTCTACTTCCAGAGCTACGAAGACGCCTACGAGGTCAACTACGACCCCAAAGAGGTCGCCGGCATCTACAGCTACCGCGGCCTCGACAACGCCGCCTGGTACGCCCTGCCC
>JBEIQK010000644.1:0-3900 GCA_040376505.1 Alphaproteobacteria bacterium
CCCCGCCCGTCCGCCCGCCAGCCCCACCCTCACCGGCGCCGTGGCCTTCCCGGTGCGCCTGCCCGACGGTCGGGTGACCCGGGCCCGCTTCCCGGCCGCGGCGCCCACGGCCGAGGCCGTCTCGATGCTGGTCGGCTCGGTGGCGCCCTTGCTGCTGGATCTGACCGGCGCCTTGCGGGCCTGGTACCGCTTGGAGGCCGATGGCGCCTTGCTCCCCGCTGATCGGCGCATGGGAGAGCTGCCCGCCGACACCGAGCTCACCCTCCGCGAGGTCACCAACCGCCACGCCCTGGTCGAGGTGGAGATCCTGCGGCCCGAGGCGCCGATCCGCTTCGCCACGCCGCTCGGCCTCGCCGTGCCGCTGCGCTCGCTGCTCGTCGCGCTGGAGGCCTGGCTGGGCCTGCCCTTGCGCGGCTACGTCGCCAGCCTCAACGGCCAGGACATAGGTCTCAACGACATCCTCGCCGATCGAGAGCTGGGCGCCGCTCCCCGCCTGCAGGTCCGTCCTCCCGCCGATGAGCCCGCCCGATGAGCCAGGAGCGCTGGGACGTCATCATCCGGGTCATCGAGGGCCCCCTGGCCCTGCGCGGCGACATCGTCCTGCAGGGGCCCGTGGTGCGCCTCGGCGCCGATCCGGGGCCGGGCGGCCTCAAGCTCGAAGGCTACCGCGGCCTCGACAACCGCCAGGCCGTGATCTCCGCCTATGACGGCGGCACCGTCACCATCGCCCCGGTCGGCGGCAATCAGGTGCGGGTGGCCCCCCACGAGAACCAGTCCTGGGCCGAGGTGATGACCATCGCCAAGCCCGTCCTGCTCTCGCCGGGCGACGCCTTCCACCTCGGGCCCCCGGGGCGCGGCCTCACCGCCACCTTCGTCGAGGCCCGGCGCCTCGGCGTTTGGGAGCAGAAGCAGCTCATCAGCGAGGCCCGCGCGGGCGAGGATCTGGAGCCCAGCGACATCAAGTCCCTCGACGCCGGGCGCGGCCGCCCCCTGTGGTTCATCCCGGCCATCCTGGTGGTCGGCATGATCACCAGCGCCGGCGTGCTGCTCTCCATCGTGGTCTTCCTCTACCGGCCCAAGCCGCCGATCGGCCCCACGGCCGAGGGCGTCGAGTATGTGCGCCAGGTCGAGCTCACCGACGTCGACCTCGATCCCAGCCAGCTCGAAGGCCTCAAGGCCCCCTTCGAAGACTTCGTGATGAAGCCCAACGCCGACGCCTCGGGCATCAAGGCCCTGGCCAACCGGCCGGAGATGTGGGACCAGACCTTCTACAAGTACGTCGAGGCCTCCCTCGCCGTCCACGCCCGCTCCTGGGCTTTCTGGTCGCGGCTGGAGCTCATCGCCGCGGACTATGGCTATGTCGTCGCCGAGATGCGCAAGGCCAAGCTCCCCGAGGTCTTCGCCGCGATTCCCTACCATGAGAGCCAGTACCGGGCCGAGGCCCGCTCGCCGGTCTGCGCCAAGGGCTTCTGGCAGCTCATGCCCGAGGTGGCGCACCGGGTCGACGTGAAGGTGCGCAACTGCAAGATGACCGGCTCGACCACCCTCTACACGCCCACCCGCGTGATCCCCGTCCGGGGCGTGCTCAAGAACGCTGAGTACGTCGGCCGCACCGCCGAGGGCGTCCACTGCCGCATCCAGAGCTGCGAGGTGGACGAGCGCACCAAGCTCGCCGACAGCACCCGCGGCTCGGTGGAGCTGCTGCGCGAGGCCTTCGAAGACCCCGTCCTCGCCGCCTCGGGCGCGGTGGTGCAGATCACCATCCTCTCCCACAACTCCGGCTACGACAACAGTCGCTTTGAGGAGAAGCAGGAGAACTCGGTGAACGTCCTGCCCTCGTACAAGAAGTACATCAAGGCCAACAACGTCGAGCGCGCCGTGGACTTCTACGGCAAGAACATCACCTGCACCGGCGCGCAGCGGGCCGACCTCCTCTTGGGCGCCAACGAGCGCTGCGGCGGCTCGATCGCCAATCAGAGCCAGCACTACGCCTACAACATCGTCGCCCAGCACCTCCTCGCGGTGTGCTACTACGCCATGAACCATGGCGACGAGAGCGCGTTCAAGCCCTGGAACGTCTACCTTCGCGGCGACACCGGCTACTGCAAGGCCCTGGACATCCCCACCCTCGACAAGATCAAGAACCGCGCCGGCAAGGGAGGCAGCCCATGACCCTGCGCCCAATCCTCGTCACCGCCGCCCTCTTCATCGCCGTCTCCACCTCGTCCTACATCGTCTACGACGAGAACGTCCACGACGGCTTTGCCCCCACCGAGGAGCTGGTCAAGCACCTCGCCGCCGCCAGCGACCCGCTCACCGACCAGGTCTTTTCGCCCGGCAACCGCGAGGCCAACTTCAAGCGCTACGGGATCGAAGGCGAGCTGCTCAAGGAGACCCTCGACCTCGCCACCCGCTACGACGACCGCTTCCACAAGAAGCTCACCCAACTCGTCGCCGACGCCACCGATCTGACCGCCATGGGCGACGACCTCTGCGGGCGCACCCAGGATGTGCGGCCCCGCTACGGCGCGCTCGGCTGGCTGATCAAGCAGGACAAGTCTCAGCGCCGGCCGATCGACCTCGATCGCCTCTCGCGCCTGGAGCGCCAGGAGTGGGTGGTGACCGCGCAGATCGGCGCCGTCTACACGACGGTGGAGCTGGCCGACGGGCGGCAGCCCGACGCCACGCTGATGGGCATCGCGGGCATCATCGCCCAGGAAGAAGAGAAGGTGACCGAAGGCTATGCGCCCTGGGGTGCCGGCCTCTTTCGCGGCTGGTCCTGGAAAGATGTCACCGCCTTACATCCCGGGATCGAGGACCTCACCCGCCAGTACTTCGCCCAGATGCACCTGCTGTTGGAGATCGTCCACGGCGAAGAGGGAATCTGCGGCGCTTGAGGCAACCCGCCCGCCGCAGCTTGTGAGATATAGTAGGCGGGCTTTTTCCGGCGCAGTGGTGTGATGCTCGAACCCCGACGGCGATTCCGATTCATCAAGGAGCTCTCCGAGGGCGCCTTTGGCAAGGTGTACCTCGCGGAGATGATCACCGGCGACGCCTTCAAGAGCGTGGTCGCGATCAAGCTCCTGCACGGGAAGTGGGCGGGGCACGAGGAGATCGTCCAGCGATCCCGCGATGAGGCGCGGGTGCTCGGCCTGCTGCACCACCGCAACATCATCCGCGTCGACGACCTCACCTCCATCAACGGCCAGTGCGCCATCGTGATGGAGTACCTCGACGGCGTCGACCTGAAGACGCTGATCACCCATGTTCGCGAGGCCCGCGAGGCCGACCCCAACGCCCGCTTCCCGCGCCGGGTGGCCTTCGAGATCATCTCCCAGATCGGCGCCGCCCTCGACGCCGCCTACAACGCGAGCCCGCTCGGCGGCGGCGAGCCGCTCCACGTCATCCACCGCGACATCAAGCCCTCCAACGTGATGGTGACGGTGGCCGGCGACGTGAAGGTGCTGGACTTCGGCACGGCCCAGGCCCGCTTTGATGAGCGCGAGGCCCACACCCAGGCCCTGGCCTTTGGCAGCGCCGCCTACATGGCCCCCGAGCGGCTGCTTGGCGATCCCGACGCCCCCAATGGCGACACCTTCTCGCTCGGCATCACGCTCTACGAGATGCTGACCCTCGACGGCTTCGGCAAGATTCACATCCGGCCCGAGAAGTACGACCAGCGCCTCGAGCGCAAGCTCGAAGAGGTGCCCCTCCAAGACCTCGATCCGGCACTCGCCGCCGAGATCCGGGCCTTTTTGGCCAAGATCCTCCATTACGAGGCCGGCGAGCGCTACACCGCCGCCCAGGTGGTCGACGTCGCCGAGGATCTCGCCGAGAAGCTCCACGACGCGCCGATCCGGCGCTTCTGCCGCGAGATCGTCAAGCCCTGCCGCGACGCCC
>JBEIQK010001145.1:0-1528 GCA_040376505.1 Alphaproteobacteria bacterium
GCCGGCCACCCGGATGGTGAGGTCGGCGCGGCGGGGGTTGGCGTCGAGGTTGACGGCGACGATCAGCTCGGCCTCGCCGATCTCCACGCCGGGTCCGAGCTCGGCGCCGGCGCCGCCGGAGAGGCGGAAGCGGCGGCTGCCGGGGGCGCGGCGCTGGCCCACCCGATCGGGAAAGCCGGCGAGGAGGGCGGCGATGACGGCCTCTTCGACATTTCCGGCGCGCGCATTGGGGCTGCCCCAGGCCGCCTGGGCCACCTGGACGAGCTGATCGCGCACCTGCCGAACCTGGGCGAGCGATCGCGGGTCGGCGCCGGTGCCGCGGGCGTCGATCCAGCCGACGCGGTCGAGCAGATCGACGGCGAGGCCCGATCGCTCCCAGGGGTCGCGCTCGCTGGCCAGGGCGGCAGCGCCGGCGGCGGCGATGAGGACCCCGCGGCGGTGCCCTTCTTGAACGACCCGGCCGAGACGAGGGTCGAGGGGCAGGCGGGCGAGCTGGCGGCCGGTGGGGGTGAGGGCCCCGTCGGGGCCCAGGGCGCCGAGGAAGCGGAGCAGCTCGAGGGCCCGCTCGAGGGCGCCGGTGGCCGGGGCCTCCAGCCAGGCGAAGGTGCGCGGATCGGCCCCCCAGTCGATGAGGGTGAGCGCCATGCCGGAGAGATCGCTGCGAAAGAGCTCGGGCTCGCCGTGGGCGGGGCGGCCCGCCTGATCGGCCTCGGTCCACAGGCGGCGGCAGAGCCCGGGGCCGGTGCGGCCGGCGCGGCCGGCGCGCTGATCGGCGTTGGCCTGGGGGATCGGCTCGGTGAGCAGGCGGGTGGTGCCGAGGGCCGGGTCGAAGCGGCTCACCCGCTGCACCCCGCTGTCGACGACGGCCACCACGCCGTCCACGGTGATCGAGGTCTCGGCGACGTTGGTGGCGAGGATCACGCGCCGGCCGCCCTTGGCGGTGATGGCGGCGTCCTGATCATCGAGGCTGAGCCGGCCGTGCAGGGCGACGACGCGGGCCCCATCGAGCTCCATGGCGGCGAGGCGCTCGGCGACCCGCTCGATCTCGCCGACCCCGGGCAGGAAGGCGAGCACATGGCCGGCGTCGGTGGCCCGCAGCATGTCGCCGACGGCGAGGGCGACGCGCTGATCGAGGTAGCGGTCGTCGGGGCGCGGGTCGTAGCGCAGCTCGACGGGGTAGGGGCGGCCCTCGGCGCGGAGGATCGGCGCCGGGCCGGCGTCGTCGCCGAGGAAGCGGGCGATGGGGCCGGCGTCGAGGGTGGCCGACATCGCCACCACCTTGAGGTCGGGGCGGGCCTCTTGCTGCAGGTCGCGCAGCAAGGCGATGGCGAGGTCGCCGTCGATGTGCCGCTCGTGCAGCTCGTCCAGGATGACGACGTCGACGCCATCGAGGAAGGGGTCGCTCATCAGCTTGCGGGTGAGCAGGCCCTCGGTGAGCACCTCGATGCGGGTGCGCGGCCCCACGCGCTCGTCGAAGCGCACGCGGTAGCCGATCTCCTCGCCCACCCGCTGCCCGCGCTCAAAGGCC
>JBEIQK010000999.1:0-2086 GCA_040376505.1 Alphaproteobacteria bacterium
CGTTGGTGACGATGGCCCAAGTCACCTGCTGCGAATGGGCATAGTTCAGGGTCTGAATCACATCCTTGTCCGAGATGGTCGTTGTGAGCGACTTGGCCTCAAGCACGGCGATCGGATGCCCCCCGTGCTCTGTGATGAGGGCATAGTCGGCGCGGCCGGCGGCCTGGCTCTTTCCCCATTCCGGAACCACCTCCTCGTCATCGGACGGGTCCCAGCCGAGGGCGCGAAGAATCGGCTCAATGCAGGCATTCTTCGTGGCCGCCTCATTGGGATTCTGATTCGCCTTGTTCTTCACCCACTGCTGCTTCTGCGTGAGACAGCGCTGAAGTTCGTCGTGCGTCCAACTACCGTTCATTTTGAACCTGCCGAGAGAGAATCCGCGGCCGACCCGTACATCATGCGAGAATATGGGCACAAGCGAATGCGCCCACGGCAGCGGAGGCTACTTCCCCAGCTCGTCGAGTTGGTCCATGCCGTGGCCGTTGGTGAGGCCCTCCATGCCGGCGGGCATGGAGAAGCAGGAGGCGAGCGGTTCGCAGGCCTCCATGCCGTTTAGGCCGGCGCCGTCGACGCCGCCGAGCGCGCCTGCGAGGGCGTCGCAGCCCTGACCGAAGAGGGCCTCGGCGCAGGCGGTGGCCTTGGCCTCGTTCATGGTGCATGAGGCGGAGGGTGTACCGAGCAGGGTGGCCCACATGGTCTGGGTGTGCCAGGTGATGCGCTCGCGCTCGTCGTCGGTGGCGGGGGTGCCCCGCTCGCCCTGCAGGCAGGCGGTGGTCTGGGCGGCCATGCGGTCGGCGATGAGGCGGACCCAGGCGGGCATGTTGGGTGGTGCGGGCGGCGGTGCCACGGCGGGGCGCCAGAGGTCGGCGAGCCCTTCGCAGGTGGAGGCGGTGAGGGCGGCGACGCAGGCGTCGGGGGTGGCGACGCAGTCTTTGTCGCCCATGCGGTCGAGGGTGGGGAGGAGGGCCTCTCGGATGGCGGCCCGGTCTTCGTCGGTGACGGTCTCGCCCTCGGTGGTGGCGCAGGTGGCGAAGCGGTCGACGGCGACCACCACCACCCGTTCGTCGACGGCGGCATGGGCGGTTGCGGCGGCGAGTCCGGTGAGGAGTGCGATGAGGGTGGGTCGGAGGCGCATGGCAGTCCCCTATCGGCGGTAGAAGCGGTAGTAGAAGAGCGAGAAGAGGAGGCCGAGCAGGAAGCCGACCGAGAAGCCGACGCCGGCGACGAGGCCGCGGCTCATGGGGGGCTGCTGGTTGTTGGAGGCGGGCTGGTTGCCCTTCTTGGATTTGCCGCCGCCGGGTTGGCCGGGGGCGCTCTTGTCTGCGCCGGGCTTGTCTGCGCCGGGCCTGTTCGGGTCTGCGCCGGGCTTGGCTGCAGCGGCCTCTTCTGCGGCCTTGGCGGCGGCCTCGCGCTCCTTGCGGAGCTTGCAGAGCATGGCCTTGTAGGGGCTTCGCTGGGCCTCGCAGGGGGGCTCGCCCATGGCGGCCACCTTGGACTCGACGGGGCTCGACTTCGCGGAGGGTGCGTTGCCAGGGGCCGCGTTGCCTGCGGTGCCGGGCTCAGCGGGGGCCTCGGTGGGGGTTCCGGCAGCGGCCTCGGAGGGGGTGGTGGCGGGGCGGTCTGTGGGGGCGCTGCGGCGACTGCCGGTGCCGTCGCTGCTGCCCTTGCCGGAGGGGCTGTTGGCCGCTGCAGGGGCGCTGGCAGGGGTGGAAGGTGCCGCGGCCGCCTGCGTGGCGGCGTTGCCCCGCCCTGCCCGATTTGAGCCCGTTGCGGGGCCGGACGGTGGCGCGCCTGCGGCCGCAGCAGCGTCGCCGGTGGCCGATGGGGCGGCAGCGCTGCCGGGAGCGGGCCGGTCGGCCTTGCTCGCGCCCTTGCGGCCCGGCGCTTTGGCCGGCGCCGCCTGCTTCTCACGGAGCTTGCGGAGCAGCCCGGCCAGGTTGGCGCGAGGCGGCCCTTGCATGGCGGCGACCTGCGAGGCGATGCTCTTGGGTGCATCTGCCGCGCGGGGTGCGGTGGCGCCGCTGCCTGAGCCGTCGGCGGCAGCCGAACCGCTGCCCGAACCGGCGGTGGAGCCCTCGCCGGAGCC
>JBEIQK010000427.1:0-5596 GCA_040376505.1 Alphaproteobacteria bacterium
AGCCGCAGGTTGATCGCCCGCTTGAGCGCCGCCCGGCGATCGTTGGTGAAGTAGACCGACCGCGCCGCCGCGATGAAGTCAGCGCCGAAGTCGCCCTGGCGCTCGAGATCGCGCAGGCGATCCTCCACCTCCCAGAGGGCCTCGTTCACCGCGAGCAAGGGGCCCCACTCCTCCAAGGCCTCCACGGCCGGCAAGCCCGCCGCCGCCCAGGCCGCCTCGAGGGCCGCCGCTTCGGCCCGCACGTTGACCCGCGCCGGTTCTGCCGCGATGCGCGCGGCCTTGATGCGCAGGATGGTGAGGCGATCGACCACATCGCCGAGGGAGGCCTCAACCTTCACGGGCTTCTCCGGCGAAGCTCTGGGCCATCAGGCGGGTGACCGCCTCGAAGACGCCGGCCCAGTCGTGGGGGCGCGGCTGCCGGAAGAGGCGCACCGTGCGGTACCACGGAGTCATCGGCAGGCCGAGGCCCCAGCGCCAGTCCGGCGCGAAGGGCAGCACCACAAAGGTGGGGCAGCCCAGCGAGCCCGAGAGGTGCGCCAGGGCGCTGTCGGAGGTGATGACCAGATCGAGGTGCTGGAGCGCCGCCGCGGTGTCGACGAAGGCGTGGCCCTCGTTGTCGAGCACCCCGCCGAGGTCTTCGATGGTCAGGCCCGCCGGAGTCCGGACGAGCTGCTCCACGCCGTAGTGCTTCTGCAGGCTCAGCCAGCGCACGCCGTCCAGTTGGGCCAGCGGCGAAAACGCGCTCAGGGGCGGGCTGCGCAGGTGATCTTCGTCGTAGTCGGGGTTGCCCTGCCAGGCGATGCCCACCCGCAGCGGCCCCGGGCGCAGCAGCGGCGCCCAGCGCTCCACCCGCGCCGGGTCGGCCTTCAGGCAGGGGGTGGAGCCCTGGCCGATCCAGTCGCGCTTGCGCAGGCGCAGGGCCGTCGGCAGGCTCATCAACATCACGCGGGCGTGGGCGGCGGGCGGCGCCTCCTGGGGCCCCAGGAGCTTGTCGACGCCGGGCAGGTTGGCGAAGAGCGCGTGCAGGCGCGGCGAGACCACCAGCACCAGCTCGGCCACCCGGGCCCGGGCCAGGGGCAGAAAGCGCACAAACTGGAGGATGTCGCCCAGGCCCTGCTCGGCGAAGACCAGCAGCCGCCCGCCGGGCAGGGGCCGGCCATCCCAACTGCGCTCCACCCAGGCCGGCGGGTGGCTCTCGGCCCGCTTGAAGCGCGTGTCCATCGCCGCGAAGCCCCGGTCGTAGTCGCCGGCGAGGAGCAGCGCGAAGGTGCGGTTCCAGCTCAAGGAGGCCGGCGCATTGGGCATCAGCAGGGCCCGGTCATAGGCCGCGATCGCCGCCGAGAGGCTGCCCAGGCGTCGCAGGGCGTTGCCGAGGTTGCCCCAGGCCGCCGGGCTGTCGGGGAAGCGCCGGGCCAGCTCCTGGTGGCACAGCGCCGCCTCGGTGTAGCGCCCCAGCGCCATCAGCGCGTTGCCGCGGGCCGCCTGGGCATTGGGGTGGCCCGGTGACTGGGTCAGGGCCATGTTGCAGAGCGCCAGGGCCTCGGCGTGGGACCCCTGGGCCCGCAGGCGGCCCACCCGTCCCAGGGTCGCGGCCACAGGATCCACCGACGCGACGCCACGCGCGACCACATCGCTCTGAGCGGTGGGGCTGTCCATCGAGCACTCCTTCGGGCGGAGCCGCCTGCGCCAGCGGCGGCTCTCCGGCCCTGTGTACCACAGGACGGACGCACCCTCCCAGGTCCTGAGCCCCCGCGGCTGCGAATCCGTCGACGAAGCCCATCCCCAGGCCCCATCCCCCACCGCGCGGTACGCTGGGCTCATGCACCGCGGGCTCCCCCTCCTCCTCCTCTCGCTGCTGGGCTGCAAGGCCGGCTACATCGTGCGCTCCGGCCTCTTCGAGGCCAGCCTCCTGGCCAGCCGTCAGCCCATAGACGCGGTGCGCGAGGCCGGCCAGCTCAGCGCCGCCGAAGAGCAGGCCCTCACCGTCGTCGCCGCCGCCAAGCGCTACGGCGCCCGCATTGGCCTCTCGGCCACCGACAACTACGGCACCCTCGCGGTGGGCTGGGATCGCACCATCTGGAACCTGAGCGCCTGCGACCCGCTGGCCTTCGAGGCCCACACCTGGTGGTTCCCGATCGTCGGCCGGGTGCCCTACCTGGGCTACTTCCGGCAAGCCGACGCCGAGCGCAAGAAGGCCCAACTGGCCAGCGATGGCGCCGATGTCTACCTGCGCACGGCCGGCGCCTTCTCCACGCTGGGCTGGTTTCGCGACCCGCTCACCCCCGAGATGTTGACCTGGGAGGAGCTCGACCTCGCCGAGACGGTGCTGCACGAACTCGCCCACGCCACCGTCTGGATTCGCGGCAGCGTCTCTTTCAACGAGAGCCTCGCCAGCTTTGTCGGCGAGGAGGCCGCCCTCGCCTACCTGATCGACCGCTACGGCCTCGGCTCACCCGCCCACCAGGCGGCCTTGGCCGCCCGCGAAGACGCCCGGCGCTGGGTGGCGCTCCAGCAGGGCCTCTACGAGGAGCTCGACGCCCTGTATGCGCTGGGTCTGCCGCCCGACGAGGCCCTGGCCCGCAAAGGGGCCCTCTTCGCCTCGGTGCCCGATCGCATCGTCGCCGCCGGCCTCTCCGAGCCTGAGCGCTACCTGCGCAGCGTGGCGCGCAACCCCTGGAACAACGCCCGGCTGATCCAGTTTCGCACCTACAACGACGACCGCCCCTCCTTCGAAGCGCTGCTCCAGGCCGAAGGTGGCGACTTGGTGCGCTTTCTCAGCGCGGTGAAGCGCATCACCCGCGGCGCCCCTGACCCCTTCGCCGCCCTGCGCGCCGCCGTCTCAGGTGCGCCCGTCCACCCGAACCACTGACTCGATGTCGAGGGCCAGCAGCAGCGCCTTGTCGAACTTGTAGACGCCGGTGACGAGCCCCACCATGCCCCGCGGCAGCGTGCGCGGCGGCGGCTCGCGGGAGCCGAGGTCGACGTCGATGACATCGCCGATCTCGTCGACCATCAGCCCCACCGCCCCCTCGCTGGAGCGCACCACCACCTGCAGCGGGTCCTTGGGGCCCTTCTCCACCGGCAGGCTCAGCCGCCGGCGCAGGTCGATCACCGGCGCGATCTCGCCGCGCAGGTTGACGAGCCCGACGACATCGGGGGCCGCCAGGGGCACCCGGGTGACCTGCGGGCTGCGGATGACCTCCTGCACCTGGAGCACCGGCACCCCGAAGTACATGCCGTTGAGGAAGAAGGTCGCGTACTGGGCGGCGCCCGAGGTGACACGGGTGGCGGTGGCCATGGCAGACTCCGGCTAGGCCGCGAAGCGGCTGAGCTGAAAACGAGGGTCGTAGCCCTGGATCAAGGCCGCGAGATCGAGCAGCTCGGTGACCTGCCCGCGAAGCATCGTCGAGCCGAGCACGCCGGGGCGGGCGTAGTCCTCGTTGAGCACCACCGTCTCTTCGACGATGTCGATGATCTCATCCACGGTGAGGCCGATGCTGCGGCCCCCCTCCGAGAAGATGATCGCGCGCAGCTTGGTGGGGGGCTCGCCGTAGCCGCCGTTGCCGACGAGGCTGGCCAGCGGCACCACCGGCATGATCTCGCCCCGGTAGAAGACCACCGTGCGGCTGCCGACCTGCTGCACCGTCTGGTTGGTGAAGTCCTCCAGGCGGGCCACCACCGACAGGGGGATGGCCACCCGCCCGCCGCCGGCCGCCACCACGAGGAGGCTCTGCCGCTGGGCCATCTCGGCCTGGGCCGCCGCCTGGTTGCGCGCCGCCACCCGCTCGGCCGTGCTCACCACGCCGGAGGCCCGCGCGAGGCCGCCCACGTCGAGGATCAGCGCCACCCGTCCATCGCCCATCACGGTCGCCCCGGCGTAGACGCTGATGCCCTTGATCTGGCGGGCCAGCGGCTTGACCACGATCTCTTCGGTGTCATTGACCGACTCCACCACGAGGCCAAATCGCTGGTCTTCGGCCTGCAAGACGATGATGTTGAGCGGCCGATCGGTGAGGGCCGCCTCGATGCCGAGGGTCTCGTGCAGGAAGACCAGCGGCAGCAAGGTGCCACGCAGGCGGAAGAGGTAGCTGCCCTGCACATTCTCCAGGAACTGGCGCTTCTCTTCGTCGAGGCGCACCAGCTCGAGGAGGCTGGCCTGGGGGATCGCGTAGCGCTCGCCGCCGCAGTTGGAGATCAGGGCCGGCACGATGGCCAGGGTCAGGGGGATCTTGATCTTGAGGGTGGTGCCTTCGCCCACCCGGCTCAGGATGTCGACCGTGCCGCCCACCGCCTCGATGCTGGTGCGCACCACGTCCATGCCCACGCCGCGGCCGGAGACATTGGTGACCTGCTCGGCGGTGGAGAAGCCCGGCTGGAAGATGAGGTCGACCAGCTCGCGGTCGGTGAGGCGGGCGGCCTTGGCCTCGCTGATCAGCCCCCGCTCGATGGCCTTGCGCTTCACCCGCTCGGGGTCGATGCCGCCGCCATCGTCGATGATCTCGATGTTGACCTGCCCGCCTTCGTGAAAGGCCCGCAGGCGCAGCTGGCCCTCGGCCTCCTTGCCGTTGGCCACGCGGGTGGCCGGCGACTCGATGCCATGGTCGATCGAGTTGCGGATGATGTGGGTGAGCGGGCTCTTGATGGCGTCGATCAGCGTGCGGTCAAGCTCGGTCTCGGCGCCCTCCATGTCGAGGCGCACCTTCTTGCCGCAGGTCAGCGACAGGTCGCGCACGGCCCGCGGCAGCTTCTGCCAGACCGTGCCGATCGGCTGCATGCGGGTCTTCATCACCGCTTCTTGGAGCTCGGTGGTGATGAGGCTCAGTCGCTGGCAGGCCGCCACGGCGGTGGCGTCGTCGAAGCTGGCGGCGTGCTGCAGGAGGCGGTTGCGGGCCAGCACCAGCTCGCCCACCTGGTTCATCACCCGGTCGAGCAGGCGCACATCCACACGCACCACGCTGTCGGCGACGTTGCTGCGCTGGGCGTCGCCGCCCTCGGCACGCGCCTCCTCACGGAGCGACTCGGCCGGCTCGGGGGCCGACTCGACGAGGCGCAGGGGGGCTGGCTCCGGCGGCGGGCGGGTGGGGGTCGGCAGGTTGACGATCTGCGCGGTAGGCGGCTCTTCGGAGGCGCCGTCGTCGGTCTCCTCCACCGCCACCACCGGCGTCGGCCGTCGGGCGTCGGCCAGGGCCGACCGCAGGCCGGCGTAGTCGAACTCGCCCTCCATGCCGTCATGCTCTTCGATGCTGCGCAGCAGCGCGCGGATGGCGTCGACCGACTTGAGCAGCAGGGAGCTCATGTTGGGGGTGAGCGCGAGCCGCCCATCGCGCAGATCGCTCAGCAGCGACTCGGCGGAGTGAGCCACCGCTTCGAGGCGGGTGAAGCCGAGGAAGCTGGTGGTGCCCTTGATGGTGTGCATCACCCGAAAGATCACGCCCAGGGTGGTGCGGTCCTGCGGGTTGCGTTCAAGCGCCAGGAAGTGCTGGTCCAGCTGATCAATGCCCTCCTGGCTCTCCAGGAGAAACTCACGAACCACATCGTCCATCTCGCTCATCGCATCACCCGTGGGCTTGGGCCTGCCTCCCTCATCGGATCGGGC
>JBEIQK010000330.1:0-6815 GCA_040376505.1 Alphaproteobacteria bacterium
CACCGCCGCCCACCTCGTAGGCGTCCTCACCAGCGGCTTCTGCTTCCTCTTTGGCGTCTTCGCGGTGCCGCTGTGGAGCGAGATGGGCCCCTTCCTGATCGTGCCGGCGATCAGCACCGACCTCTTTGCGCAGCGGGCCCACCTGCTGCTGCGCACGGCCCCCCTGCCCCTGCCCGGCCTCGCCGCCAGCCTCAGCGGCTTTGTCGCCAACCTCACAGCCGCGTTGGTCTACAGCCACCAGCTCTACGAGGCCCTGCCCGAAGAGTCGCACAACTGCTTTGTCGTCACCGCGGCCAGCCGCGGGCACCGCGCCGTGGTGGGCCCCCTGGAGCCGGTGGAGCGCCACGGGCGCCCTCGCCTCGCCAACCGGCAGCTCCGCACCTTCTGGGCCTTTGAAGACCTTTGGTCGCGCCGATCACCGGCCAGCCACCGCGCGATGCGGCGCCTCTACGGCTCCGTCGGGCCCGCCCTCGCCCGCAGGATGCGCCACCCGCTCGTGGCCGATCTCGTCTTTGTGGCCCTCAAGCCCCTGGAGCGGGGGGCCCAGCGGGCGCTGCGAGGGCCCGCCGACGCTGATGCTCCGACGCCGCCACCAGCAGCGCTCCGACCGCCGAGCAGCCCGCCCCCAGCGTGAAGAGGCCCGGCGTGCCGGCACCATCGAGGAGCAGGCCCGCGCTCAGCGCCGCCAGCACCGGCCCCAGGCCGTAGCCGCTGATGTTGAAGAGGGCCTGGGCGCTGGCCGCCACCGTCGGCGGGGCCGCCCGGCGCATCCACTCCACGCCGCCGATCCAGAACGCGCCAAAGGAGAGCCCGTGCAGGGTCTGCACGGCCACCACGAGGGCCGGCGCGGTGGCCCAGGCCATCACGCCATAGCGCAGGGCCCCGGCCGCCATGCCCACCGCCACCAGGGTGCCCGGCGACAGGCGGGAGAGCACCGCGCGGCCATAGGCCAGCAGGGCCACCTCGGTGGTGATGCCCGCGGCGATGCTGGCGCCGATGACCCAACCGGGCAGGCCTTGGCTGGTGACATGCACGGCGAAGAAGGCGTCGTAGACGTTGAGCGCGACCCCGTGGAGCGCCGCGGCGGCGAGGAAGAGCCCGATGCCTGGCTTGCCGCCCAGGGTGCGCAGGGCCGGCCAGAAGGGCGCGGGCCCGCCCCCCTCCTCCACCGGCAGGGCGAAGGAGAAGGCCGCCGCCAGGGCCCAAAGGCAGACCGCCAGGGCCAGCGGCACCATCGGCAGTTCGCCGGGCGTCACCGTCAGCGAGCCGGCCACCCCCACCACCAGAAAGCCGAGCGAGCCCCAAAGCCGGATGCGGCCGTAGTGCGCGGTGTCGAGGCCGTTGCGCTCCAACATCCGCACGGCGGCGCTGTCGAGCAGGGGCCCGGAGGGCGCCCGCACCGCCCAGTGGGCCATCAGCACAAGGCCGAGCCCCACCGGCCCCAGGGGCAGGAAGATCCCCACCAGGATCAGCGTGGCCAGCGTGCCGGAGAGCTGCAGCAGCCGCGTACCCATGCGGGTCTTGTCGGCCACCGCCGCCCAAAGGGGCGAGGCCACCATCCGGGCCAGCGGCATCGAGGCCATCAGGGCGCCGATCTGCGCCCCGGAGAGCCCCCGGCGCTCCAGGTAGAGGCCCAGGTAGGGCACAAAGCCGCCCGCGCCGCCCAATCCCAGAAAGAAGAGCAGGCTCAGCAGGCGGGTGGCGCGCTGGGCCGCGGCGCCGCTCACGCCCGCTGCCGCGCCTCGGCCGAGGCCACCGTGTTGTGCATCAACATGGCGATGGTCATCGGCCCCACGCCGCCCGGCACGGGGGTGAGCAGGCCCGCCCGCCCGAGAGCGCTGGCTTCATCGACATCTCCGCAGAGCTGGCCGTTGGAATCGTGGTTGATGCCCACGTCGATCACCGCCGCCCCCGGCTTGATCCAGGCGCCCTCGATCACCCGCGCCCGGCCGACCGCCGCCACCACCACGTCGGCCTCTGCCACAAGGGTGGGCAGGTCGAGGCTGCGGCTGTGGGCCACCGTCACCGTGGCGTGGGCCTGCTCCAGGAGCATCGCCATCGGCCGGCCGACGATGTTGCTGCGGCCGATCACCAGGGCCCGCGCCCCCGCCAGGGCCACGCCGCCTTCGCGCAGCAGGGCCATCACGCCGAGCGGCGTACAGGGCACAAAGCGCGGCCGGCCCTGGGCGAGGCGGCCCAGGTTCTCCGGGTGAAAGCCGTCGACGTCTTTGGCCGGATCGAGGGCGTCGAGCACCCGCTCGGCCCGGATGTGGGCCGGCAGCGGGAGCTGCACGAGGATGCCGTCGATCGCCGGGTCGGCGTTGAGCTCGCCCACGATCTGCAGCAGCGCGGACTCATCGACGGTGGCCGGCAGTACGATGCTGCGCCCGACGAAGCCCAGCTTGCTGGCCCGTTCGGCCTTGCGCTTCACATAGAGCGCGCTGGCCGGATCTTCGCCCACCCGCACCACCGCCAGCCCGGGTGGCCGCGCCAGCGCGACGATGCGCGCGCGCAGGCCCGCGCCCAGGCGGGCCGCCACCTCGGAGCCGAGGAGGAGTTGGGTCATGTCGAGCTCGAGCCGCTCGAACCACCCGAGCTGGAGGCCGCCGGTGCCGCCGCCGCTGCCGGGGCCGCCGCGGCCGGCGCCGCTGGGGTCGATGACGCCGCGCTGGACTCGCCCGACGCGGCCGAGCCGCCGCTCTTGAGGCCGTAGTGGTCTTTGTACCAGCCCGAGCCCTTGAGCACGAAGGCGGTGGTGGAGACGAGCTTCTTCACCTCTTCGGCCCCGCACTGGGGGCAGATCTTGATGGGCGCCTCGCTCATCTTCTGCATGACTTCAAACTCGTGCCCACAGGCCGGGCACCGGTACTCGTAGATGGGCATGGGGTCCTCCGCACAGCGCGCGCCACCCTAAGCGCCGGGGGGCCAGCGGCAAGGCCGCTTGCCATGCCCCCGACTGACCCGCTAAGCCTGCGGCCCATGTCGCTCCTCCTCTCCATCGCCCAGGCCGCCTTCCTCCTCGCGGCTGTCGTGACCGCGATCCTCGTGCTGTGCGGCATGGCGGTCAACGTCACCGACCGTGGCCGGCACTGGGAGCCTTCCCTGGCCGAGATCGGCGCCTGGCTGCGGGAGTGGGCGGCGCACCTGATCATCCTGCCGCTCTTTCCCTTTGGGATGATCGACCGGCCGCCGCGCCCCGCCCCCAATCTGGGCCGCCCCCAGGTTCCAGTGCTGCTGGTGCACGGCTTCGCCATGAACGCCTCCTGCTTCTTTCCGCTGGCCTGGTGGCTGCAGCGAAAGGGCTGGGTCTGGGCCCACAGCATCAACCACCGGCCCTTCTCCAGCCCCATTCCGGTCTTCGCCCGCAACCTCGCCGGCCATGTTGAGGCCCTCAAAAAGGCCAGCGGCGCCGCGCAGATCGACATCGTCGCCCACTCCATGGGCGGGGTGGTGGCCGCCTACTTCATCAACCAGATGCAGGGCGACAAGGATGTGCGCCGGCTGATCACCGTCGGCACCCCCTGGCGGGGCACCAAGATGAGCGTCTGGGCCCGCCGCCGCGAGGCCCGCGACATGCACCCAGACAGCCCGGTGATCGCCGATGTGCAGGCTCCCCAGGTGCCGGTGGTGGCCTTCTACTCCAACACCGATCACCTCGTCATCCCGGGAGAAAACGCCCTCACCGACGGCGTTACCGGGGTGCTGCTCCCCAATATGGGCCACCTGGACATGATCTTGAACCCCCGGGTCTGGCCGCGCATCGCCGCCGCCCTCGACGCCCCGGAGCCCCGGCCATGAGCCTCCTCGACCGCCGCATCCTGCTGGTGACCGGCAAAGGCGGCGTGGGCAAGTCCACCGTCTGCGCCGCGCTTGGCCTCGCCGCCGCCGCCGCCGGCCAGAAAACCCTGATCGCCGAGGTCGCCGGAAACACCCGCATGGCCGAGGTCTTCGGCCTGCGCAGCCTCGGCTACGAGCCCACCGCCCTGGCCCGCAACCTCTACGGCCTGTCGATCACCCCCGAGGCGGCGATCGAGGACTACGTCGTCCAAACCATCAAGGTGCGCACCCTCTTCAAGCTGGCCTTCCAGAACCGGGTGATGGGCCCCTTCATGGACGCCGTCCCCGGCCTGCACGACGCCGTGCAGTTGGGCAAGATCTTCGATCTGGAGCGCGACCGCAGCGCGCTTGGGCGCCGGAGTTGGGATCTGATCATCGTCGACGCCCCGGCCACCGGCCACGGCCTCACGATGCTGTCGGCCCCGCGCTCGATGATGGAGCTGACCCGCGGCGGCCCGATCTTCGAGGGCGTGCGCCAGGTTCACGACATCATCGACGATCCGCGCATCACCGCCATCCTGCTGGTGGCACTGGCCGAGGACATGCCGGTGAACGAGACCATCGAGCTGTGGGGACGGCTGGGGCCCTCTCAGGCCAGCGTCGCGCTCTGCGTCTGCAACGAGATGAGCGCCACCCCCATCCCCGACGAGGCGCTCTGGCAGGCCACCACGGCCCTGCGCGGCGGCGAGCGGGCCCTCGACGAAGCCATCGAGCTGACCCGCGGGGCCCGCGAGCGCGCCCTCCGCCAGCAGCACAACCGCCAGCGCCTCCAGAGCGCCCTGCCCATCCCCACCACCGAGCTGCCCCTGCGCCCGAGTCGCCAGCTCAGCCTCGATGAGCTGCTCTCCATGGGCCAGACCCTGCTCAAGGCCGGGGGTGCGGCGTGAAGACCCAACTCCTCATCTGCTGCGGCTCCGGCGGCGTGGGCAAGACCACGGTCTCCGCCGGCATCGCCATCAAGGCCGCCCGCGACGGCCAGCGCGTCTGCGTGCTCACCATCGATCCGGCCCGCCGCCTCGCCGACAGCCTGGGGGTGGCCGGCCTGGGCAATGTGGCGAGCCCCGTGCCCGTGCCCGGCGCCACGGGTCAGCTCTTCGCCCTGATGCTCGACGCCCGCGCCGTCTTTGACGACCTCGTGCGCCGCTTCGCCCCCAGCCCCCTCGCCGCCGAGCGCATCCTGGCCAACCGCTACTACCGCTTCGCCAGCAGCCGGCTCGGCGGCAGCCATGAGTACATGGCGATGGAGAAGCTGCTGGAGCTCGCCCAGAGCGGCCAGTACGACACCATCGTGCTGGACACGCCCCCCACCCGCAACGCGCTTGATTTTCTACGCGCCCCCGAGCGGATGAGCGGCCTGATGGACCAGGGCGTGCTGCGCTGGCTGGTGATGCCCGCCTCTCATGGCGGCTGGCGGGCCCTGGAGCTCGGATCGGAGGCCCTGGCCGGCGTCTTGAAGAAGATGATGGGCCGCGAGACGGTAGAAGAGATCTCCGAGTTCTTCGACGCCTTCCGCGATCTCTGGGATGGCTTTCGCGACCGCAGCGCCGAAGTGCAGGCCACCCTGCGTGGCCCCTTGTGCCGCTTCTACCTTGTCTCTTCGCCGGCCGCCGCCAGCCAGGCCGAGGCGCTCTTCTTCCTCGACGTGCTGCGCGAGCGCAAGCTCCCCTTCGGCGGCTTCATCGTGAACCGCGTCGTCCCGGCGCCCCAGGCCCGCGAGTCCGAGGTGGTGGTGCCCGCCAGCGCCGGGCTGCCGGAGGCGGTCCAGGCCGCCCTGCGCGCCACCCTGCGCCAGCGGGCCGCCCTCGCCGCCGATCACGCTCGCTCCATCGCCCACTTGCGCGCCGTGGGCCCGGCCGACGCCCCCCTTTGGGTGCTGCCCGATCAGGAGCGCGACCTCCACGACGTAGAGCGGCTGCTCACTCTCGCCGATTACCTGCCCTGATCTGACCGATCGAGCGCAGGGGGGGATGGGAAACTCCCACCCACGGCTCCAGGGCGTCGCGCACACACGTAGAGTCGGGCTACAGAAAAAGAGTCGCCATCCGATCCCTCGGGTACCCCATGGTGAACGCTCCTCCACCCCGCAGGATGCCTGCGCCGATGTCTTACGAGAGACTGGTGTATTCGTCCGACGCGCCCTTCTGGCTGCGCGTGGACGCCGATGCGACCCTTGTACCCATCAACGCCGCCGACCTGCTGGAGGCCATCGAGGCCGGCAGCCTGCCCATTCACGCCGAGGTGCAGGTGAGCCCGCTGGCCCGGCCCCTGCCGGTGCGGCGGCTCCTGCGCGAGCTGGTGTGGATGGCCTACTCCGAGGGCGGGGTCCCCTCCCCCGCCGAAAAGGAGATCGAGGCCCCCTTTCGCACGGCCTTCGACCGCGCCCCGATCGCCATGGTGCTGGCCGACCTGGGCGGGCGCATCACCGACGCCAACCAGGCCTGCGCCGCCCTGCTGGGCCGCTCCCCCGAGTCCTTGATCGACCAGCCGATCAGCTCCATCGGCGCCGACGCCGATCGCTCCGCCGAGCTGGCCCTGGGCGCCGAGATGTTCGCCGGACGCCGGGCCGCCTTCACCATCGAGAAGCGCTTCCTGCACGCCGATGGCACCGCCATCCCCACCCTGCTCTCGGTCGCCCTGGTGCGCCGGGCCGATGGCCAGCCCGAGCGCGTGGTGGCCTCGGCCCTCGACCTGCGCGAGCGCAACGAGCTGGAGGCCCGCCGGCGCCAGGAGCACGCCATCACCGCCGTGCAGGCCATCGCCAACGGCGTGGCCCATGACCTCAGCAACCTGCTGCACGTGATCCAGGCCTCGGCCGGCCTCCTCGAAGAGCGGCACGGCGGGGGCATCGAAGAGCTGCAGGCCCTCGACAGCGCCGTGAAGGTGGCCGCCACCCTCACCCAGCAGCTCCGCCACCTCGCCCGGCCGCCGTCGCCCTCGCCGAGCCGCATAGAGCTCGATCGCCAGCTCGATCGCCTCGC